>NZ_JBYSXL010000069.1:0-22488 GCF_058782155.1 Methylobacterium sp. FW306-05-D | reverse complement strand
TGACCGCCCCGCCCCTGCCCTCCCTGCGCCTGGCCGAGCCCTACGAGGCCCTGCGCGACGCCTCCGACGCGGCGCTGGCCGCGAGCGGCCGCCGCCCCACGGTGTTCCTGGCCAATCTCGGGCCCGTGGCGGTCTTCAACGCCCGCTCCACCTTCGCCGCCAACGCCTTCGCGGCCGGCGGCCTCGAGGCCGTGAACCAGGAGGGCTTCACCGATCCGGCCGCCCTGGCGGAAGCGTTCCGCGCCTCGGGCGCCCGCATCGCCTGCCTGTGCTCCTCGGACGCGCTCTACGCCAGCCACGCGGTGGAGGCCGCCCGGGCCCTGAAGGCGGCCGGCGCCACCACCCTGTACCTCGCCGGCAAGGCGGGCGACCTCGCCGAGCCCCTGAAGGCGGCCGGAATCGACGGGTATCTCCATGCCGGCGGCGACGTTCTGGCGCTGCTGACGGGAGCGCTGGCGCACGCGACGAACGCCTAGGCGCGCAACCCAGGGGCGGCCACGCCCGTTCTCGGCCCAGTCGAGTCGAAACACGAACGGAATGCCATGCGACGCGCAGCCCTCGCGGTGACCACCCTCGCCCTCCTGACCGCCTCCGCCGGGGTCGCGGACGCCGCCAAGAAGAAGGTCCAGGTGCCCAACCGCTACGACGGCACCTGGAGCATCGAGGTGGTCACCCTCGACGGCCCCTGCGACCGGGCCTACCGCTACGGCGTGCAGATCCGGCGCGGCGAGGCGAGCTATGCCGGCGGCGAGTTCAACATCAACGGGCGGGTCTCGCAGAGCGGCGCGGTGCGGGCGGTGATCTCCCGGGGCAACGACGCCGCCGACGTGGTCGGCCGCCTCGCCCGCACGGGCACCGGCAACGGCACCTGGACCACCACCGGCCTGATCGCCTGCAGCGGGCGCTGGAACGCCGAGCGCCGGGGCTGACGCGCCGCCGGCCTGTGATGGGCGCGCCACAACGGCGCGCCGATCGTCGCCGGACGCAGGGGTGCCGGACTTCCGCCCTTCTCCGGACCGAATCCTTGGTGAATACTCGCGTCGAATCGGGATCGATTTCGCACGGGGCTTCCCACGATGAAGGCTTTGCTGTTCGGCGCGTTGGTGACGACCTTGGGATGGGCCGCCGCGGCGGAGGCGGCAGGGCGCAACCCGACCCATCCCCACGCCGTGATGACGCCCCTCGAACGGGCGGCGACGGACTGCTTCGCCGAGACCGTGATGGCGAACCCGGCCGCGATCCGGCACGCCCGCGCGGGCCGCTGGTACGAGGCCGCCGGCGTCACCGGCTTCCTGTGCCGGCCCGAGGTGGACGCGATGATCCAGGCGCATGACCGCCTCTTCGGTCGCGGCACCGGCACCCGCTACTTCGAGAAGGCCTATACCCGCCATCTCGGGCAGCAGCTCGCCGAGCGCCTGCAGCCGATGCTGGAGCGCAAGGCCGTGGCGAGCGCCGAGCCCCCGGCCGACAAGGCCGAGGCGCAGGACGCCGATAAGCCCGCCGAGTAAGACGTAGCCGCCGAGCGAGACATGCCCGCCGCGCGAGACAGGCCCGCCGAGCAGGACTTGCCCGCCGCGCGTATCCGGCCCTCCTGCCGCGGAGGAGGCCGGCCGCCGGACGGACGTCCCTGCCTCGGACGAGGCGATTCGCGCCGGATCACGCGATCGTGCGCGGTCTCGGCGCCGCGGGTGACATCCGTTAACCAGGCCTCCCCTATCGTGGGACGCGCGCGGACGACGCGGCGCCGGGAGAGACGCGGATGGTGAGCCCGGTGCGATGCGGGGGGAGCGCCTCGGCTCGAACGGGACACGATTCTTGAGCGCTTCCGGTGATCCCGCCGACCCGCTGCCGCTGTCGCGCGGCGGGCGCCTGGCCTCCGCCGCCCTCCGGCTGGCCGCGCAGGCGGTCGATGCCGCCGTCGAACAGCGCTGGCGGGACACCGCGACGATCCTGGCGCTCCGCGCCGAGCTGTCCGCGCAGGCCGCGCGGCTTCGGCGTCAGGCCGATGCGCTCGCCGCCGACACGCGGCTGTTCGAGGCGGCCTCGGCCGAGGCTCGGATCGGGCTCTGGCAGTGCGACCTGACGACCGGGGCCCTGCGCTGGAGCCCGGGCGTCTACGACCTCTTCGAGTTTCCGCGCGACGGCGTGCCGAGCCGCGCGGCCGCCCTCGCCTGCTACACCGCGGAGGCGCGCCGCCACCTCGACGCCGTCCGGGCGGAGGCGATCGCCCGGGGCTCGTCCTTCGCCCTCGATTCCGAGATCGTCGGGCGGCGCGGCGGCCGGCGCTGGATCCGGATCACCGCGTCGGTGGAGGCCCGGGACGGCGTGCCTGTCCGCCTGTTCGGCCTCAAGCAGGACATCACCGAGCAGACCCTGCTGGCGGAGCGCATGCGCCAGCGCGCGGATTTCGACGGCATGACCGGCCTCGCCAACCGGTCGGTCTTCGAGGGCCGGCTGGCGGAGCTGCCGGAGACCGGCGCCCTGGTGCTGGTCGACCTCGACGGCTTCAAGGCGATCAACGACACGCACGGACACGCCGTGGGCGATGCCTGCCTGCAGGAGGCGGCCCGGCGCCTGCGCGAGGTCTGCCACGGGGCCGACCTCGTGGCGCGGATCGGCGGCGACGAGTTCGCCGTCCTGCTCGGAGCGGGGACCGACGCGGCCCTGTGCGAAGGCCTCGGCCGGCGCATCGTGGCGGCCCTGCGCGAGCCCTTCCACCATCGCGGCCTCCACTTCCGGCTGGGCGCCTCCGTCGGCGTCGCCCGGGCGGGGGGCGCGGCGCCCGGGGACCTGTTCGGGCGGGCCGACACCGCCCTCTACGCCGCCAAGGCCGCCGGCCGCGGTACCCTGCGGATGGACCTGCCGCGCTGAGGCGGCGCCTGCCCTCAGGCCGGCAGGACGACGACCTTCGTCTTCACCGGCGTGCGGGCATAGAGGTGGATCATGTCCTGGCTCAGCAGGCCGACGCAGCCGCTGGTGATGCCCGAGCCGATCGTGTCGGGCTCGCTCGAGGCGTAGATCGTGTAGAGGGTGTAGGCGCCGTTCTGGTAGAGGTGCAGGGTGCGGGCGCCGAGGGGGTTGTCGAGGCCGCCGGGCATGCCGCGGGCGTATTTGGCCGCCTCGGGCTGGCGCTTGATCATCTCCTTGGGCGGGGTCCAGGTGGCCCATTCGGACTTGCGCCCGACATAGGCGTCGCCGCTCCAGCGGAACCCGTCGCGCCCGACATTGGCGCCGTAGCGGGTCGCGGTCCCGTCGCCCTCGACGCGGTAGACGTAGTAGTTCGCCGGATCGACGATGATCGTGCCGGCGGCCTCCTGGGTCGGATACGGCACCGTGCGGCGGAAGTATTTCGGATCGAGCTTGCTGATGTCGGTGGCCGGGATCGGGAACTTCTCCTCCGGCATCGGGCCGTAGATCCTGGCCGCCTCGGCGCGCAGCGCGCCGTCGGACGAGACGCAGCCGGCGAGGCCCCAGGCGGTAAGGCCGGCCCCCGTGCCGACCAGGAAGGACCGGCGGCTCAGGAGGCCGGCCTCAACGTCCCTCGTGTCCCTCGTCATCGCAGGCGTCCCGTCGTCCCGCCGCGCGACGGGCCGACCGATCGCCCCCGCGCGGCCCCTATGGCCAAGCTGACAGTGCCGGTCCCCGGTGCGCCTGGCAAGCCGGGCGCCGAGGGCGGACGTCACCCGCCAACAGGAGCCGGCCGATTGCGTCGCGGATATGGCCGGGCGGCCTCTGCCGGCGCCTCAGCCGGGCCCGGCCTGGGTGTCGGGGGCGGCGCGCTTGGCCCGGCGCAGGAAGGGCAGTCCCGTCGAGGGCTGGCCGCGGGTCGCCTCGTGCATCTTGGCGATCCGGATGAAGCGGCCATAGGCCAGCACGCTCGCCATCACGAAGCCGTCGAGGCCCGCGAGGAAGAAGCGCCGCAGGATGTAGAACTTCAGGAAGTTCAGGGGATACTCGAAGACCAGCCGCAGGCCGGTCTCGAAGCGCGAGCCGATGGGCTGCGTGTCGGCGGCGAGCTGCCCCACATAGTTCGACTTGGCGATGGCGTGGTTCCAGTCGCGGAAGGTGTGGTGCCAGACCACGGACCGGAGCGTCACCGGCTTCTCGTCCGTGGTGATCGCGAGCTTGTCCCAGTTCGGGTTGTCGGTGGTCCGCGCCACGCGCCGGTCGTAGAGGTAGATGTTCTCGGTGCAGAAGGCCCAGGGCGAGGGCCGGGCGTGGTGGGGCAGCACCATCGCCTTGCGGACGATCATCAGCGCCGGGACCCTGGGCGCCCGGAAGATCGCCCGGATCTCGCGCACGATCTCCGGCGTCAGGATCTCGTCGGCATCGACGCTGAAGACGTGGTCGTGCCGGCAGAGGTCCTCGCCGAAGCGCCGCTGCGGCCCGAATCCCGGCCAGGGATTGACCACCACCCGCGCCCCGAGGGACTCGGCGATGGCCACGGTGGCGTCCGTGGAGCCCGCGTCGATGACGAGGATCTCGCAGCGCAACGGCAGCGCCGAGCGGATCGCCGCCTCGATGCGGTCCGCCTCGTTCAGCGTCCGGATCAGGACGGTGAGCGGGATGGGCGCGGTCTGGTCCGGATTCCGGTCCACGGTCGGGCGGCCCGGCTCAATCGTCCATCTTCAGGGCGGCGATGAAGGCCTCCTGCGGGATCTCGACCTTGCCGAACTGGCGCATCTTCTTCTTGCCCTCCTTCTGCTTGTCGAGGAGCTTGCGCTTGCGCGAGATGTCGCCGCCGTAGCACTTGGCGGTCACGTCCTTGGACAGGGCCTTGATGGTCTCGCGGGCGATGATCTTGCCGCCCAGCGCCGCCTGGACCGGGATCTGGAACAGGTGGCGGGGGATCAGGTCCTTCAGCTTCTCGCACATGGCCCGGCCGCGATGCTCGGCGCGGGTGCGGTGGACCAGCATCGAGAGGGCGTCCACCGGCTCGGCGTTCACGAGGATCGACATCTTGACGAGGTCGCCCTCGCGGTAGTCCGAGATGTGGTAGTCGAACGAGGCGTAGCCCTTCGAGATCGACTTCAGGCGGTCGTAGAAGTCGAACACCACCTCGTTCAGCGGCAGGTCGTAGACCACCATGGCGCGCTTGCCCACGTAGTTCAGGTCGACCTGCGTGCCGCGCCGGTCCTGGCACAGCTTGAGCACGCCGCCGAGATACTCGTCGGGGGTGAGGATGGTGGCGCGGATCCAGGGCTCCTCGATGGCGGTGATCTTCATCACGTCCGGCATGTCGGCCGGGTTGTGCAGCTCCTTGATCGACCCGTCCGTCATCTGCAGGCGGTAGACCACGGAGGGCGCCGTGGAGATCAGGTCGAGGTTGAACTCGCGCTCCAGGCGCTCCTGGATGATCTCGAGGTGGAGCAGCCCGAGGAAGCCGCAGCGGAAGCCGAAGCCGAGCGCCGCGGAGGTCTCCATTTCGTAGGAGAACGAGGCGTCGTTGAGCCGGAGCTTGCTCATGGCGCTGCGCAGGGTCTCGAATTCGGCCGCGTCCACCGGGAAGAGCCCGCAGAACACCACCGACTGCACGTCCTTGAAGCCCGGCAGCATCTCCTTGCAGGGGCGCTTGTCCTCCGTGAGCGTGTCGCCGACGCGGGTGTCGGCCACCTCCTTGATCGAGCCGGTGAAGAAGCCGACCTCGCCGGGCCCGAGTTCGCCGATATCGGCCATCTTCGGCCGGAACACGCCGATCTTGTCGACGCCGTGCACGGCATCGGCCCGCATCATGCGGATGTTCATGCCCTTCTTGAGCACGCCGTCGACGATGCGCACCAGCACGACGACGCCGAGATAGACGTCGTACCAGCTGTCGACGAGGAGCGCCTTCAGGGGCGCGTCGCGGTCGCCCTTGGGCGGCGGCAGGCGCGTCACGATGGCCTCCAGCACCGCCTCGATGTTGAGCCCGCTTTTCGCCGAGATCGCCACCGCCTCGGAGGCGTCGATGCCGATCACCTCCTCGATCTGGGCGCGGATGCGCTCGGGCTCGGCCGCCGGCAGGTCGATCTTGTTGAGGACGGGGACGATCTCGTGGTTGGCGTCGAGCGCCTGGTAGACGTTGGCGAGCGTCTGCGCCTCGACGCCCTGGGAGGCGTCGACCACCAGCAGCGAGCCCTCGCAGGCGGCGAGCGAGCGCGACACCTCGTAGGCGAAATCGACGTGGCCGGGCGTGTCCATCAGGTTGAGGACGTAGTCCTTGCCGTCCTCGGCCCTGTATTCGAGCCGCACCGTCTGCGCCTTGATGGTGATGCCGCGCTCCTTCTCGATGTCCATCGAGTCGAGCATCTGCTCGCTCATGTCGCGCAGGGCCACCGTGCCGGTGGTCTGAATCAGCCGGTCGGCGAGCGTCGACTTGCCGTGGTCGATATGCGCGACGATGGAGAAGTTGCGGATGTTGTCGATGGGGGTCGTTGTCATCGAGGATGCGATCTCCGGCGCGCGCGGCCCGCCGTCTGGCAGACGAACCCGGCGCACGGTCTCATGGGTGAGGGAAACTGATCGCCCGCAGATAGCAGCGCCCGCCCCTCGCGCCAAGCGCGGGGCGGGAAGGGCGACGGCGCCGGTCCGGGGCCCGGGAACCCGTGAGGCCTCGCGTCAGGATCTCGCGTCAGGATTCGGGGGCATCCCCCGCCCGCGCCTGCGCGGCCATCGTCACCAGTACCTTGCGCAGGGCGCCCATCTCCCGGACCGGCTCGGGGTAGAGCACCCGCGCGGTCCGGTCGCCGGTGAGGAGGTCCAGGCCCTCCGGGTCGAGGCCGGTGAGGCGCCAGGGGCCCGGCTCGGCCCCGGCCGCCACCGCGTAGAGCGCCAGCGCGTCGGCGTGGTCGGCGTTCATGTGCTCGACGGCGCCGGCCTCGCCGGCCACCAGCCCCTCGGCGCCCGCGAGATCGAGGCGCAGCTCGTCGGCGGTGAGCACGGCGGCCTTGGCGAAGCCCCCGTTGAGATGCCCGGCCGCGGGTGTGAGGGCGAAGAAGCCGAAATCGGGGAAGTCGGCGTAGAGCTTGGATTTCGGGTGGCGGGCGACGAAGCGGGCGCGGGCCCGCGGCTCGGCCGTCTGGGTCACCCGCCCCGTCACGGTCAGGCGCGGATGGGCGAGCGGGTCGCCCTTGCCGCCGGCGCTGAACAGCAGCGAGGCGCGCGGGTCGGCCAGCAGGTTGCGGGTGTGCGCCGAGAGGCGCGAGAGCAGCATCAGGGGCGTGCCGTCGACATCCGTGGCGAGGGTCACCAGGGAGGCGAAGGGCGTGCCGTCCTCCGGGTCCAGGGTGGCGAGGGCCCCCGAGCGGATCGTGCGCAGGAGGTGGCGGGCCAGCCCGATCGCGTCGAACGGCGCCTCCGCCGCCGGCAGCGGCACCGCCGGCCCGCGCCGCTCGCCCCCCGTCTTGGTCTCGCCCTCGGCCATGGATCACCCCTCGATTCGACGCCCGCGAACCGGCGCTCAGGCCGCGTTCAGCCGGGCGATCATAGCCAGGGTTTCGGGCTCCGCACGAGGGCGCCGGACTGCGGCCCGTTGGCATCAGTCAAGCCGCAAACGAACAAACGACCGAGGTCGCTCGCTTTTTCAGCACATAGCCTTTACACAGCCTGACTCTCCGCGCGAACGCGGCCCGCCTCCCCGGCACGGTCGCCACCGCGTTTTTGCCGATCCCTGCCCGCCGTCCGCGACGGGGGACGGGGTGGGATGCGGAGGGGCTGGCGCCATCAGACGTCCGCCGAGCCGCATCCGAGCAACAGGACACGCGCATGCCGACCATCGCCCTCGTGGACGACGACCGAAACATCCTCACCTCCGTCTCGATCGCCCTCGAGACCGAAGGCTACCGCATCCAGACCTACACCGACGGCGCCTCGGCGCTGGACGGCCTGAAGCATTCCCCGCCGGACCTCGCGATCTTCGACATCAAGATGCCGCGCATGGACGGGATGGAGCTTCTCAGGCGTCTGCGGCAGAAATCCGACCTTCCGGTGATCTTCCTGACCTCGAAGGACGAGGAGATCGACGAATTGTTCGGCCTCAAGATGGGCGCCGACGACTTCATCCATAAGCCGTTCTCGCAGCGCCTGCTGGTCGAGCGCGTGAAGGCCGTGCTCCGGCGCTTCGCCCCCAAGGACGGCCCGGGTGCGGCCGCCCGCGAGGCCGATGCCGCCGCCCGCTCCCTGGAGCGCGGGCTCCTGATGATGGACCCCGAGCGCCACACCTGCACCTGGAAGGGCGAGCCCGTGACCCTGACGGTGACGGAGTTCCTGATCCTGCAGGCCCTGGCGCACCGGCCCGGCGTCGTGAAGAGCCGCAACGCCCTGATGGATGCGGCCTACGACGACCAGGTCTACGTCGACGACCGGACCATCGACAGCCACATCAAGCGCCTGCGCAAGAAGTTCAAGGTGACCGACACGAGCTTCGACATGATCGAGACGCTCTACGGCGTCGGCTACCGCTTCAAGGAGAGCTGAGGCCCGCCCCTCAGGCGCCCCCTCCCCGCAACGCCGTTTCCTCACCACCGGACGCCCGTGGCCACCACAGACCAAGCCGAAATCCCGTCGCGCGGCATGCTGGGCTGGCCGCGCCAGATCTGGAACGGGATCGGTCAGCGGGCCTCGTCGAGCCTGACGCGGCGCATCGTCGTGCTCAACCTCGTCGGGCTCATCGCCCTGCTGTTCGGCTTCCTCTACCTGAACCAGTTCCGCCAGGGGCTGATCCAGGCCCGGGTGCAGAGCCTGCTGATCCAGGGCGAGATCATCGCCGGGGCCATCGCCTCCTCGGCCTCGGTCGAGACCGACGCGATCCGGATCGACCCGGACAAGCTGCTCCAGCTCCAGGCCGGCGAGGCCGAGGAGCCCTCCTCCCCCCTCACTTTCTCCCTGAACCCCGAGCGCGTCGCCCCGCTGCTGCGCCGGCTGATCACCCCCACCGGCAACCGCGCCCGGGTCTACGACCAGGAGGGCGGCCTCCTGTTCGACACCCGCACCCTCTCGGCCCGGGGCGAGATGAGCCGCAGCGACCCCGACGTGCGGCCGCGCAAGCGCACCTGGCTGGAGAAGGCCTGGGAGACCGTCCAGGCGCAGTTCGGGGCGAGGCCCGGCGGCGACGGCGCCGCCCCCGGCGTCACCGAGGATGTCGGCCCGGCCAGCGGCCACGGCCTCAAGGAGGTGCAGGTGGCCCTCGGGGGCGCCCGCGGCACGATCGTCCGGCGCAACCCGGCCGGCGAGACCATCGTCTCCGTGGCGGTGCCGATCCAGCGCGCCAATTCCGTGCGCGGCGCCCTGATGCTGTCGACGCAAGGGGGCGACATCGACCGCGTGATCGCCTCGGAGCGCTTCGGCCTGCTCCAGGTCTTCCTGATCGCGGCCGCCGTGATGCTCGTCCTCTCGATCCTGCTCGCGGGCGCCATCGCCGGGCCGGTGCGGCGCCTCGCGGACGCAGCCGAGAAGGTGCGGCTGGGCATCAAGTCCCGCGAGGAGATCCCCGACTTCACCGCGCGCACGGACGAGATCGGCCACCTCTCGGGGGCCCTGCGCGACATGACCCAGGCGCTCTACCGGCGGATCGACGCCATCGAGAGCTTCGCGGCCGATGTCAGCCACGAGCTGAAGAACCCGCTGACCTCCCTGCGCAGCGCCGTCGAGACCCTGCCGCTGGCCAAATCCGACGATTCGCGCGGGCGCCTGCTGGCCATCATCCAGCACGACGTGAAGCGCCTCGACCGGCTGATCTCGGACATCTCCGACGCCTCGCGCCTCGATGCCGAGCTCGCCCGGGCCGAGGCCCGCCGGGTCGACATGCGCAAGCTGATGACCACCGTGGTCTCGGTGGCCAACGAGCGCCGGCGCCCGAAGGACGCCCCGATCCAGTTCGACGTGGACGCGCCCGCCGGCGAGATGGACGCGCCCTTCACGATCTTCGGGCACGACAGCCGGCTGGGCCAGGTGGTCAACAACCTCCTCGACAACGCCCGCTCGTTCTCGCCCCCCGACGCCAAGGTCCGGGTGGCCCTGCGGCGCGTGCGCGGCGACGTCGAGCTCATCGTCGAGGACGAGGGCCCCGGCATCCCCGAGCACGCCCTGGAGCGGATCTTCGAGCGCTTCTACACCGACCGCCCGGAGCAGGGCTTCGGCCAGAATTCGGGCCTCGGCCTCTCGATCTCGCGCCAGATCGTCCAGGCCCATCGCGGCACCATCCGGGCCGAGAACCGCCCCGGGCCGGCGGACGAGGACGGCGAGCCGACGGTGCGCGGCGCCCGCTTCATCGTGCGCCTGCCGGCGGCGACCCGCTGAGCCGGGGACCGGCCGCGCCATGGGCGATCCCGCGAGCCGCACCGATTCGGTGCACGCCACCTGCATCGCGCTGGGCGAGGCGGGGCTCCTGATTCGCGGCCCCTCGGGCGCCGGCAAGTCGACCCTGGCGCTCCTCCTCCTCGACCGGGCCTCGCTGATGGGCCGGCCCGCGAGCCTCGTGGCCGACGACCGGGTCCGGCTCGGCCGCGTGGACGGCACCCTGATCGCCCAGGCCAACCCGGATCTGGGCGACCGGATCGAGGTGCGCGGCCTCGGCCTGCTCGCAGTCGTCGAATTCCTGCCGGCGGTGCCGGTCCGCCTCGTGGTCGACCTCGTGGCCGACGCACCGCGCCTGCCGGACGGACCCCTCGCCCGCACGGCCCTGCTCGGGCTCGACCTGCCGGCCCTGCGCCTCGACGCGGCCCTGCTGCGCTCCGGGCTCGCGCCCCGCCTCGTGCTCGACGCCCTGGCGGAGTGCCACGGCGTGGCGTCCGGGACGCACCGCCCGGTCTTGCGCCTGCCGCCACTGCCGAGACCGTAGCGCGGGGGCCACCACCGTGGCATGATCATGACGTTCGAGCACACAAAACGCCGCATTCACCTTGCGCTCGACCTTGCGCTGCACAAAATGGCGGCTCCGCTCACAAGGCGTTGGAACCCGCGTCGATGATTGGAATGGTGCTCGTCACCCACGGCCTGTTGGCGACCGAGTTCAAGGCTGCCCTTGAACACGTCGTCGGGCCGCAGAAGCAGATCGAGACCATCACCATCGGTCCCGAGGACGATATGGAGCTGCGCCGGCTCGACATCATGAACGCGGTCAGCCGCGTGAATACGGGCAAGGGCGTCGTCGTGCTCACGGACATGTTCGGCGGCACGCCCTCGAACCTCGCCCTCTCCTGCATGAACGGCGGCGAGGTCGAGGTCGTCGCCGGCATCAACCTGCCGATGCTGATCAAGCTCGCCAGCGTGCGCGATGCCGAGCCCCTCGGCGACGCCGTCCTGCACGCCCAGGAAGCGGGCCGGAAATACATCAACGTCGCCTCGCGCGTGCTGGCCGGCAAATAGGCTTTCTTCCCCCGCCTCCACGGCTTACAGGCACTCTCGGGCCGCGCGCGTGAGCGGCGGACCCGCCGATGCGGCGCGCAGCGCCAGCGAGGGGACGGCCAACGCCCATGAGCTACGACGACGACGAGACCGAGGACAGCCTGCCGCCGGTGCCCGAGGGCGGCCTGATCCAGGTGCTTCCGATCATCAACCGGCGCGGCCTGCACGCCCGGGCCTCGGCCAAGTTCGTTCAGACCGTCGAGCGCTTCGATGCCGCCGTCACCGTGACCCGGTCCGGCGAGACCGTGGGCGGGCGCTCGATCATGGGACTGCTCACCCTCGGCGCCGCGCAGGGCACCTCGATCGCGGTGGTCGCCTCGGGCGACGATGCCGAGGCCTGCATGACGGCGATCACCGACCTCCTCGCCAACAAGTTCGGCGAGGACGAGTAGCGCGGCCCCCGCGCCCTCAGGCGGAGCGCCCGATCCGCTCCAGCGCGGCCTCGCCGGCGACCTGACGCCAGGTGACGGCCTGCGCCCCGTGCCCGAGGATGATCGCGGCGGCGACGATCGCGCCCTCCCGCCGCGTCAGCGCCACGGTGACCTGCCGGCGCTGCGCGAAGAGCCGCGTCACCACCCGCACCAGGGCCGCCTCCGACGGATCGCCGATGATGGGCGCGGCCGAGACCGCGGCGTCGAGGAGCAGGAATTCCTCCACCGCGTCGCGGACCCGGCCGGGTTCGCCGATCCGCTCCACCCGGGACGGCGCCGGGCCCGGCCGCACGCCGACGAGGTTCTGGGCCGGAATGCCGGCGCGGCGCGTCACCGCCCGGAGCGGCGCCGCGGCCGCCCGCGCGGCCGGCTCGGCCGGTGCCTCCAGCACCAGCACGGCACGGGGGCGCAGGGCGCGCAGGCGCTCGGCCACGGCCGCGCGCACGGGCTCGACGGCGCCGGGCGCGATCGTGGGCGCCAGCGCGGTGCCGTAGGGCTGCCACAGGCCGATCCGCTCCTGGCCCCAGAGGGTGTGCGGCAGAGCGAGCGGCAGGACGGCCGCGAGCCGGTCGGGGCCGGCGCCGGTCGCCCAGGCCAGGGCGAAGACGAGGTCGCGCCCGCCCGCCTGATGCTGGGCCGCCGAGAGCAGGTAGTCGGGATCGGAGAGCACCGGGTCCGCCACCCCGGCGCGCACGAGGAGCGCGCGCCAGGCCGCGATCTCGCCCTCGCTCACCGCCGCCGCCCGGCGCAGGTCGACGCGCCAGGCGGCGGCCTCGGAGATCGGGCGAGAGAGCGGGCAAGGGACAAGGGATGCGACCGGGGAGGCGGGCAGGTCCGCGGTGCGCAGAGCCTCGGCCGCCGGGAGGTCCGTCGCCGGAGCCCGTGCCGCCGCGCCGCCCTCGATCACCGTGAAGCGCTGTCTCATGTCTCGATCCGATCCCGCCGGCGTCCCATTCCGGGACAAGGGAGCGCCCGCAGGCGCCTGTCGGTCCTCGGATTTCAAGATCGGGGCCGCCCGTTTCCGGACGCCAGCGCGGCTCAGCCGCCCGGGATGGCAAGGGGATTGTCCGTGAGCGCCGCCGCGTCAGGCCCGTCGACGCGCGGCCGTCCCAGGAAGGCGTCCCAGAGCCGGGCGACGAAGGCCGGGTCGAGGTCGCGCAGGATCAGCACGAGGCGCGAGCGGTGGTCGGCATCCGGCCAGGCGTCGAGATGCACGGGCGCGTGGATGACGTGCTGGACCCCGTGCACCACCAGCGGCCGGTCCGGCGCCTCGGCCAGGGCGACGAGTCCCTTCAGGCGCAGCAGGTTCGGGCCGTGGGCGGAGCGCAGCAGATCGAGGAACATCTCGAAGGTGGCGCGGGGCACGGGCGCGTCGCTCGTCAGGCTGAAGGCCCGGATCGAGGCGTCGTGCCGGTTCACGTCGTGATGGTGGTGGCCGTGGTGGTGCGCATGGTGGTGATCGTGATGGGCCTCGCGCTCGGCCTCTTCGCCGAGCCAAGCGCGCACGTCGGCGCTCTTGCCCTCCAGGCCGAACAGGCCGCCGAGGAGATCGGCGGGGGCGACAGCGGCCTCGCGCAAGGGCGCGGCGGGGTTCAGGGCCCGCAGGCGCGCCGCCAGGGCGCGGCCGTCATCCTCGGCCAGATCCCGCTTCGTGACCACGATCTGGTCGGCCACCGCCACCTGGCGCACGGCCTCCGCATGGGCGTCGAGGGTGGCGGCGCCGTTGACCGCGTCGACCACGGTGACCACGCCCTGGAGCCGATACCGGATCACCAGATAGGGGTGGTAGATCAGCGCGTGCAGGATCGGGGCGGGGTCGGCGAGGCCCGTGGTCTCGATCACCACCCGGCGGAAGGGCTGGATGCGGCCGTTGTCGCGCTTGCGCAGCAGGTCCTCCAGGGTGGCGATCAGGTCGCCCCGCACGGTGCAGCACAGGCAGCCGGCCCCGAGCAGGACCATGTCCTCGTCGATCCGCTCGATCAGGAGGTGGTCCAGGCCGATCTCGCCGAACTCGTTGACGATGACCACGGTGTCGGCGAGCGCCGGATCGCGCAGCATCCGGTTCAGCAGCGTCGTCTTGCCGGCCCCGAGGAAGCCGGTGAGGACGGTGAGCGGGATCGGCTCGGGCGCGCGGGGATCAGGCTTGGACAGGTCGGTCATCCCCCTGACCTAGCCCTCCGGGCGGCGGCGCTCAATCCTCGCAGGTGTTATAATGTTACAGAACACACGTGTGTGGGGTTGGCGTCGGTGGGGAGGTACGTCGGGCTGAGCAGGGCTGCCTCGCGGAGCGCCCGGTGTACCGCACACCGTCATTCCGGGGCGCCGCAGGCGAGCCCGGAATCCAGAACCGCCGACGGTGGATCGTCCTGCACTCTCGGCGTGTCTGGATTCCGGGCTCCGCTGCGCGGCCCCGGAATGACGGTGTGCTGAATGAAGGGGACGGTCTGGAAACCGTCCTACTCGTCCGCCTGGGCCTTGCTGGCCGCTTTGGTCGCCTTCGCGGCGGCCCCGGCGGGCTTGTGCTCGGCCTTCGGGGCGGTCTTCGCCGCCGGCTTCTTGACGGCGCCGACCTTGAGCTTCGGGGCGCCCTCCATCACGGGGGTCGATTCGGCGGGGGCGTAGGCGCTGGCCGTGGCCGGAACGCCGGCCTTGCCGCGGGCGAGGGCCTTCTTCGGCTCGGGCTTGCCCGTCGCCTTGGCGGCGGCCTTCGGGGCGGGGGCAACCGCCTTGGCCTGCCGGGCGGCCTCGCGCTTGGCCGCGACCGCCTCGAGCTTGGCCTTGCGCGCCTCGGCGATCTTGGCGGCCTTCTCCGCTTTCTCGGCCTCTTCCTGCTCGTTAAGGGCGATGGCGCCCTCGGCCGGATCGCGGCCGATCCAGACCAGGATCGGCTGCAGCGGCGCGCGCGGCGGCAGGGCGCGGCTGCGCAGGGCGGCGCTGTTCATGGTGGCGAAGGCCAGCGCCGCGGAGGGCGGGGCGGCGGCGGCCATCAGCTGCGCGTTGGCGTTGTCGGCGCTGGCGCCGGCGGCCCCGGCGCTCGCCGTGATGGCGCCCTGGCCCTCGTCCACCGGCATCGGCTTCTTGCGGTCGCAGATGTAGGGCCGCATGTCCGGCGGCTCCGAGAGGCCGGAGGCCGGCAGGGCGTCCAGGGTCTGCGCCCCCCAGCCGGGGGACTGGCTGAAGCCGTAATCGAACAGGTCGGAGGCCTTGAGGTCGCGCTCGCGGGCGCTGGGCTGGCCCATCACCACGGTGAGGATGCGGCGCCCGTTCCGGGTCGCGGTGGCCACGACGTTGAAGCCGCCCGAGCAGATGAAGCCGGTCTTCATGCCGTCGGCGCCGGCGTAGCGGCCGAGCAGCCCGTTGTGGTTGGCCATCACCGAGCGGCCGAACTGGATCGCGCTGATCGAGAACAGGCCGCGGCTCTCGGGGAAGTCGCGGATCAGGGCGCGGCCGAGGACCGCCATGTCGCGGGCCGAGGTCCATTGCCGGGCATCGGGCAGGCCGTTCGGGTTGGTCCAGCGGCTCTCGCGCATGCCGATGCGCTGCGCGGTCTCGTTCATCATCTGGGCGAAGCCCTCGACGGAGCCGCCGAGATTCTCGCCGATCGCCCAGGCCACGTCGTTGGCCGACTTGACCATGATGATCTTCAGGGCGTTGTCGAGGGTGAGCTTGGTGCCCGGGCGGAAGCCCATCTTCGAGGGCGGCTCGGCGGCGGCCGCCGGCGAGATGGTGATCAGCGAATCGAGGGAGAGCTTGCCCTGCCGCACGAGGTCCAGGGCGACGTAGGTGGTCATCAGCTTGGTGATGGAGGCCGGGAACCACGGATCGGTGGCCGCCTGCCCGTAGATCACCTTGCCGGAATCGACATCGACCACGAGGATCGGTGCGGTGGCGGCGCTCGCCGAGCCCGCGCCGAGCAGGCCCGCCGCCACCGCGAGACCGACGACCAGGCGCCTCAACAATCCGTTCGACATCAGGCCTGTCTCAAGAAGGAACGCCCCGGCCCGATCGATGATCGCCCCTGGCGGGAAGCCGGTCAACGGCCAAGCTCGCATGCCATTCCTCCGGAAGCGGCGGCAAGCGCGTCTCGCCGGATCGTGACACGGTCTCCACAAAGCCGCGCTCCGTGGCAGGAGCATGGCAGAGTTCTTCGCGGATGCGAGAAGCGGGGCGATTTCATGGTATACCCCGCCCGCCCGCAGGGGTGACCGCCGCCCCGGCCCCGTGGTGCCGGCGGTCCGGACCCCCTATGTGCGCAGGGGCCGCCCCGCGGCACGATCGTTTCGAGGAGACACGATCGTCTGGAGAAGAACTGCACCCGCCCGGACGGTTCGCCGGGGCGGGCGCCGAGGACGTGATGGCTTACGCGGTCAAGGAACTGTTCCACACCCTGCAGGGCGAGGGCGCGCAGGCGGGCCGGGCGGCGGTGTTCTGCCGGTTTTCCGGCTGCAATCTCTGGTCCGGCCGCGAGGAGGACCGCGCCGACGCGGCCTGCCGGTTCTGCGACACCGATTTCGTCGGGATGGACGGCGAGGGCGGCGGGCGCTTCGCCAGGGCGCAGGACCTGGCCGACGCCATCGCGAAGACCTGGGCCGGCGGGCCGCGCCACCGCTACGTCGTCTTCACCGGCGGCGAGCCGCTGCTCCAGCTCGACGACGCCCTGATCGCGGCCGTCCACGCAGCCGGCTTCGAGATCGCGGTGGAGACCAACGGCACCCTGGCGGCCCCGGCCGGGATCGACTGGATCTGCGTCAGCCCGAAGGCCGGCAACCCGATCGTCCAGCGCAGCGGCCACGAATTGAAGCTCGTCTTCCCGCAGGCCGAGACCGCCCCGGAGGCCTTCGCCGATCTCGACTTCCGCCACCACTGGCTCCAGCCCATGGACGGGCCGGACCGGCTCGCCCACACGGCCGCGGCGGTGGAGTATTGCCGGCGCGACGCGCGCTGGCGCCTCTCGCTCCAGACGCACAAGATCATCGGGATTCCATGATCGGGGCGCGCGCAGATGGGGATCGGGCAACGCCAGCGGTCGGGCCGATCGCGGCCGTGTCTCTCCTCTGGAAGGCGAGGCGTCTTTATCTGGTGGCCCGACGTCATTCCGGGGCGCCGCCGGCGAGCCCGGCCCCGCAGGGGCGCGCCGGAGGCGTGCAATCCGGAGCCGCCGACGGTGCAAGTCCTCGCATCAGCGGCGTTTCTGGATCCCGGGCTCCGCTGCGCGGCCCCGGGATGACTCGGTGCTGCACGTGGATTTCCGCGACCCGATCGGCCCATGGGATCGCCCTGCTGATAGACGTCGGAGGGGCGATGCGCGCCAGCTTTCCTCCGCTCATCCGCCCGCCGTCCTCCATAACCGCACATCGCGACCGAGCGTCCCAGCCGCGTCGCGTCCACCCCATCCTTGCCCGGCCGTGCCACTAGGTTGACCGTCATGAAGATCACCCAAGCCTTCACCTTCGAGGCGGCCCACCGCCTGCCGAACGTGCCCGAGACCCATCGCTGCCACCGGATGCACGGGCATTCCTACCGGGTCGAGCTCACCCTCTCGGGCGCCGTCGACCCGGCCACCGGCTGGGTGGTGGATTTCTTCGACGTGGAGCACGCCTTCGCGCCGGTGCTGGCCCGCCTCGACCATTACTGCCTCAACGAGATCGAGGGGCTGGAGAACCCCACCGCCGAGCACATCGCCGCCTGGATCTGGGAGCGCACCAAGGCGGCACTGCCGGCCCTGTCCTCGGTGAAGGTCTACGAGACGCCGATGTCCTGGGCGGAGTACGAGGGCGAGGCGCTGCGATGAGGGACCCGGCGATGAGCGGCGGCGGCGCCCTGGTCCTGTTCTCAGGCGGGCAGGATTCCACCACCTGCCTCGCCTGGGCGCTGGAGCGCTTCGAGCGGGTCGAGACGCTGGGCTTCGACTACGGCCAGCGCCACCGGATCGAGCTCGACTGCCGGGACACCCTGCGCCGGGGCCTCGCGGCCCTGAAACCCCAATGGGCGGCGCGGCTCGGAGAGGACCACACCCTGGCCCTCGACGCGCTCGGCCAGGTCTCCGACACGGCGCTCACCCGCGACACCGCCATCGCCTTCGCGGCGGGGGGCCTACCCAACACCTTCGTGCCGGGCCGCAACCTCCTGTTCCTGACCTTCGCGGCGGCTTTGGCCTATCGCCGGTCCCTGACCCACCTCGTCGGCGGCATGTGCGAGACCGATTATTCCGGGTATCCGGATTGCCGGGACGACACCATCAAGGCCCTGCAGGTGGCGCTCAACCTCGGGATGGACCGCCGCTTCGTGCTGCACACGCCGCTGATGTGGATCGACAAGGCCGAGACCTGGCGGCTGGCCGAAGACCTCGGCGGCCGGGCCCTGGTCGACCTCGTCGTCGAGGACAGCCACACCTGCTACCTCGGCACCCGCGGCGAACGCCATGCCTGGGGCCACGGCTGCGGCCAATGCCCGGCCTGCGACCTGCGCGCCAAGGGCTATGCCCGGTTCGTGGCCGAGGCCGTGGCGACCCCGGTCGCCTGAGCCGCCGGCCAGCGGCCCGCGATCCGGTCGAGGAGGACGTGCGGCACCGTCAGGGCCGAGAGCATCCGCAGGGTCAGGCACAGCAGGGTGGCGGCGGAATCGTCCGTGCCGGCCGCGTAGAGCGGCCAGAGGGCCGCGCCGAGCAGGAGCGTCAGCCCGAACACCGGCAGCGACGCGCGCACGGCCTTGGCCATGGTGTCGATGCCGGGCGCCCGGACCGGGTCGCGCACCAGGGCGCGCATGTGCCGGGGGGCGTGCAGGCCGACGAAGTACAGGGTGAAGGCGGTCAGCGGCGGCAGCAGCCAGAAGGCCACGGCCAGGGCGGCCATCTCGATCGGCACGGCCCCCGGGCGTCGGCGCGCGGGCAGCCAGACGGCGGCGAGCGCGAGCCAGAGCCAGGCGGCGGCGATCCACCAGCCGGGAAGCTCGGGCATCGGCACCCGCGTGACGGCCGCGAACAGTCCGGCGGTCTCCTCCGGCCGCAGCAGGGCCGGCAGGGCGACCGGCAGGCCGCCGCGCACCAGGGCCTCGAGCGGCCGGCCCGGGCCGGCATCCTCCGCGCCGAAATGCAGGACCGACAGGGCGAGGAAGCCCGCCAGGGTCGCGAGCGGGGCGACCTGCCAGGCGAGCAGCACCAGGGCGGACAGGCCGAGATAGGGCAGCGCGAAGACGCCGAACCAGGCCCGCCCGCAGCGCGGGCGCAGCAGGGGCGCGGCGACGGCGCCGTCCAGGGCGCCGTGGGGCACGCCGAGCCCGATCACCACCGCGAGGGCGACGAGCCAGGAGGCCTCGCGCGGCAGGGCCGCGGAGGCCGCCAGGGCGAGGGCCAGGGCGGCGCCCGCCAGAGGCAGGCGCCACGCCGGCGCGCGACGTCGGCGGCTCGCCCGCGCAGGGACCGCGAGATCCGGAAGGGACGCGCGAGCCGCCATCCGGGTCAGGCCGCCCGGCGCAGCGGCGTCGGCGTACCCCTGCCCTCGGCGAGGTCGCGGTCGACGGCCCGCGTGGTCTCCAGGGTCGCCATCACGCCATAGACCACCTTCGCGGTCAGATCGAGGATTGCCACCACGGCCAGGGCCGCGGCCGGGGACAGGATGCCGAGGCCGTCCTGCCCGACCAGGAGCACCACCGGATAGGCGCACCAGACCACCGAGAGGAACACGGCGTTGCGCAGGAAGGCGGCGCGCACGTCGGCCCGCTCCGCGGCGTTCTCCTCGCGCAGCTGCACGAAGATCCCGTAGAACACGGCCAGGAACGCGCCGCAGGAGATGGCGAACCAGGTCCACTTGATCCAGGCGACCGTCGACAGGCCGAAGGCCAGGGCGGTGACGATCATGATCAGGTCGGACCCGACGAGGCCCCAGACGACGGCCGGCCGGCGCAGGCCCGAATGCATCGCCGTGCGGGCGAGGCCGACGAGTAGCAGCGGCGTGGTGAAGGTCCAGTCGAGGTAGCGGGCGAAGTAGAACTGCCGCGCGGCGTCGGCCGCATCGGGGCCGGCGGGCAGGACGATGCTCCCCTGCCCCGTGGCCATGGCGAAGTAGGAGCAGGCGGCGATGATCGGCACGATCCCGTGGATGATGCCATCCGCCTCCTCGGCGGCCGTCCGCCGCTTGCCGAGGAACAGGATCGCGGCGGCCCCCGCCGCCATGCCGGCGAAGCCGAGCCAGAGCCAGAATTGAGGCGTCATCGTTATCTCGTGATCAGGGATGAAAGGCATGCCTCGAACGTGGCGGCACGCCGGGCCAATCCGCTGCACCGCGGAATGTTTCGAGGACCGTCGGTCACAGTCGGGTGAGACCGCCCCGCCCCGTCGAGCCTGGGGCGGAGACAAGGATTCGCGCGGCGGTTGCAGGCACGGCCGGCCCCACAGTGGACGGGTCGGGTCCGGTGTTGCGGCGGCATCGCCGCACGGTAATGAAGCGCAGACCCCACCGCAAAATCGCAATAAAACCGAAGTTTTCGTTTTAATCCCGCCTCACGCGAAGTTTATAACTATCCCTTAGACTGGATTTTCTGTTGCCTTCAGAGCACGGAAACTCGCGAAATCGGTCAATCGGCTCGGAAATCGACAGTCTCGCCGCGGTCGGATCTAGGCAACGCGGGCGATGGAGCGGCATGTCGAGCGTCGTCCCGAACGCTCCGAACCCGAAGGCCACCCCGATGCTCAAGACGCTGCTCCTCGCCGGCGCTGCCGCCGCGCTGCTCACCGGCGCCGCCACGGCCGCCGACCTGCCGCGCCGCCAGGCTCCCCCGCCGGTCTTCACGCCGATTCCGGTCTTCACCTGGACCGGCGCCTATTTCGGCATCAATGCCGGCTACGCCTTTTCCGACGACCAGACCATCCGCACGGTCGGCAACAATGGCCCCGGCGCCGCAGCGGTCGTCGCGCCCTTCAACACCAACACCGTGGGCAACGTGGCGACCCTTCGCCGGACCCCGGCGATCCGCTCGGAGCAGGAGGGCTTCACGGGCGGCGGTCAGGTCGGGTACAACTTCCAGCTGACGCCCGGCTCGGGCATCGTGATCGGCCTGGAGGCGGATGCGGCCTACACCGATTTGTCCCGCACCCGCTCTTACCTGAGCGCCCTCAACGATCCCTCGACCTTCCGTCAGAGCCTCGACTTCCTCGGTACCGTCCGGGGCCGTGTCGGTTATGCCTTCGACCGTTTCCTGGTCTACGGAACAGGCGGCTTCGCCTACGGCAGCGTGAGCTACGACGCTCAATTCTTCGGCAACGCGGCCGCCCGTCCGTTGGCCTATGCCGGGACCTTCAGCGGCATCGAGACCGGCTACACCTACGGTGGTGGCATCGAATACGCCCTCCCGACCGACAGCTTCTTCAACTTCTTCAAGTCGAGCGCCGTGACGATGAAGGTCGAGTACCTCCATTACGACCTCGGCTCGCGCAACGTGCTGGTCAACTTCACGGGCGCAGCGCCCGTCAACGGCTCCTACACCAGCCGCTTTACGACGGAAGGCAACATCGTCCGCGCCGGCCTGAACTACAAGTTCGGCAGCTACTAGGCCCCGGTCGGCCGGCGCCCCCGGGCGCCGGCTCCGCCACCTCCCAGATCGCCCCCCCGCCCGAGGCTGATGCCGTGATGAGACCGAACCTCCTGATCCTCGGCTGCGCCGCCGGCCTCGCCTGGGGCACGCCCGCGAAGGCCGAGCCCGAAACCCAGGCGATCGTGGACGCGCTGTTCAAGGCCGGCGGCAACCAGCCGAACGTGCGGGGAAGCGGCGCCAAGGGCGTCTGCGTCAAGGGCCACTTCACGCCCTCGGTCGAAGCGCAAGGCCTGTCCAAGGCGCCCCATTTCAAGGATGCCCCCGAGAAGCCCCTGCCGGTGACGGCCCGCTTCTCCATGGGCGGCAGCAACCCGAAGGTCTCCGACAAGGCCAAGCCGGTGACGCGCGGTTTCTCCATGCGGATCAACCACCCGACCGGCGACATGGTGTTCGTCTTCATCTCGGCCCCGGTCTTCGGCACCAGGACCCCGCAGCAGCTGCTCGATTTCGCCACCGTGCGGGCACCGGGACCGGACGGGAAGCCCGATGCCGAGAAGATCAAGGCATTCGGCGCGGCCAACCCCGAGACGACCCGGCAGGCCGCCTGGCTCAACGCGCGCCCGGTGCCGGCGAGCTATGCTGGCGTCGATTACTGGGGCGTCCACGCCTACACGCTCACCGATGCCAAGGGACAAGCCACGGTGGCCAAGCTGAAGACGGTGGCGACGGCGGGCCAGCTCGGCCTCACGGACGACGAGGCCAAGGCCAAGCCCGACGCCTTCTACGCCGATGAGCTGAAGGAGCGGCTGGCGCAGGGACCGGCCACGTTCGACCTCGTGGCGATCCTCGGCGAGGCCGGCGACCCGACCCACGATCCCACCGTCCTCTGGCCGGAGGAGAACCGGAAGTCGGTGAAGCTCGGCACCCTGGCGATCGCCGCCCTCGAGCCGGCCGCGACCTGCGACGCGGCCACCTTCGACCCGGTCGCCGACCTTCCCGAGGGCGTCGCCGGACCGGCCGACGACCCGATGTTCGCCATCCGCTCGCCGGCCTACGCGATCTCGCTCTCGCGCCGCGCGAACTGAACGCCGGCGAACCGAAGCAAGGGGCCGGGCCGCGAAGGCGGACCGGCCGGCCCCGGGGGGGG
>NZ_JBYSXL010000068.1:0-22779 GCF_058782155.1 Methylobacterium sp. FW306-05-D | reverse complement strand
TCACGTCCCGAGAGCGACCGGTCGGTGTCGAACCGTCAGCTCCTCGACGACATCCGGCGGATCCATGCCGAGCATCATAGGCGCTATGGCTCACCTCGGGTGCACGCGGCCTTGCGCGCAGAGGGCCGAACAGCCAGTCGCGGACGCGTGGAGCGCCTCATGCGCCGTCAAGGCATCCGGGCACTGGCAGGGCATCGGTTCCGGCCCTGCACCACCGACAGCCGTCACGATCTACCCATCGCACCCAACCTCCTGAAGCAACAGTTCTCGGCTGCCCTGCCCAACACGATTTGGTTGGCCGATATCACCTCCCTGCCCACCGGCGAGGGCTGGCTCTATCTGGCCGCCGTCCTCGATCTCGCCACGCGAAGAATCGTCGGTTGGTCCATGCGCGAGCACATGCGGACCGAGCTGACATCGGCGGCCCTGATGATGGCCACCCAAGCAGCGACCGGCTGCTGGGCTCATCTGTCACTCGGATCGCGGCAGCCAATACGCCGCCGAGGCCTATCGCAAACAGCTCGCCGACATGAAGGCGACGCCGTCCATGAGCCGGACAGGCTGCTGCTACGACCACGCCCCGATGGAAAGCGTCTTCCACACCCTCAAGGTCGAACGCGTCCACCACCGACAATGGGCGACCCGGGACGAGGCGCGACGCGACCTGTTCGCCTACATCGAGGGCTACTACAATCGACAGCGCATCCACTCGGCTCTCGGTTACATCACGCCCGAGCAAGCCGAACGGAATGCAAGCTAACCCCCGTGTCCGTGAAAGCGGGGGAGGATCAGAGCGTCCCTACCTGGAGGCCTCGGACGGCGACGCGCGGGATGCCCTGCGGCGGGCGCTGGGCGATGCTCTGATCGAGATGTCGACGCTGTCGGGGCAGGTCTCCTGGGGCTTCGTGCGGGCCTCGAAGCCGTCGGACCTAGCGCGGAAGCTCGGGCGAGAGCCCCTGGAGCGCGAGGCGGGGGCGTCTCGGTAGTCGTCAGCGTTGGAAAGCCTGGGCGTCCGTGGGGACTCGCTTAGACTGGTTTGCTCGGACTTGTTGGGGACGTGCCGAAAATCGGGGTCCCACAAGTCGCTGATTAGGTTATAGATTTTTGCCACGAAGGTGAGTGGCGGAGACGGAGGGATTATCCGAGACCCTCCGCTAAGCCATTGTTAACTATATAAGTGCTTGGCTTCGTGGAGGATTCCGGGACATGTCTCGGGACATATCGGGGTCATACGGCCCCTTATCCACCGGAGGGCCTCGTGCCTCGCAAGCCGGACCCAAGAAACGCATATCTGGAGCTTCACGACGGGTATTACCGCGTGAGCATGGGGGTGCCAGCGCCGCTGCGGTCGATCATCGGCTGCGTCCGCTTGAAGCAAGGATTAGGCACCAAATCGCTGATCTCGGCCAACGTGTTAAAAAAGCCGGTCGTCAAGGATTTTAAGGCGCGCATAGACAAAGCTTGGATAGCTCTGGGCGGCAAAAAGGGCTCAGAGTTGCAGGAAGCGGCAGCTTGGGCACGGCTCCTCGCTAATTCGGGTCGTCCGGGTGATCAAGACTACGATTTGTACACAGCTGAATTACGTGATCGCGAGGCCGAAATCTGGTCGAAGGGATCGCGAGTCGAAATCGATGAGGACGAGGATGGCGAGGTCTTCGAGGTAGAGATCCCCACGCAGGAGGCTAAGCAGCGAGCCGCCCAGTTCGGTGCAATCGCGCGCGGCACATCCACACCCATCGCCGTACACCACGAAGCCTACATGAAGACCCTCAAAATCAAAGAGAGGTCTCTGCTTGACGACGCGCGTGCTCTAAAAATCCTGCTGGAGTGGTGCGCTGCTCGGGATGTGCCGCCTTACCTGGAGCGGATCGACGTCAAGACAGCGGTTCGCTTCATGGACGAGATGGATGAATTCACTGGCCTCGGATGGGCGAGCACGAATAAATATCTAGGTCGGCTCAAGCGGTACTGGTCCTATCTTGTTATACGTACGCCTGTGCCTGTAAATGTCTTCGCAGATTTGCATTTGGCGAAGCCCTCGGTTGACCACGAGGAAGAAGAGCGTGCCTTCACCGATACAGAGGTTCAGAAGCTCCTCATGGGCAAGGCTGACCCAGGCATGCTCGACGTGATGCTTGTGGCGGCCCTCACTGGTGCTCGATTGGATGCTGTCATCGACCTACGTGTCGGGGAGTGCGCCGACGGCTGGTTCACCTTCAAGCCGCAGAAGAAAGAGAAGGCCAGTCGGGACGTTCCGATTCATACTTCTCTCAAGGCAATGGTCGCCGCTCGTACGAATGGGAAAGACCCTGAGGACGACCTTTTTCCGGAATGGCCGGCACCGAAGGCCAAAGGGTCGGTCAGGGAGCGAAGCGCCTATTTCTCGAAGCGCTTCACGAAGTATCGGCGCGCCCTCGGGGTGGACGAGCAGATCGAGGGGAAGCGGCGTTCGCTCGTCAACTTCCATAGCTTTCGACGTTGGTTCACCACCAAGGCGGAGCGTGCCGCTGTCGATGGCGACCTCCTCGCAGCTATTGTCGGCCACAAGCGCTCTGGCCTGACTCTGGGCCGCTACAGCGAAGGCCCAGAAATGCTGGCAGCGGAGCAGGCGATTGCGAAGGTGAGGCTACCCCCGCTGGACGGGTCGCCGATCAAGGAGGCCCAGGCACTGACGCCGCGCCGCCGTAGGAAGGTTGCGTAGGAGTCTAGCGGCACCGTGTTCGGGAGTTTGGGCGCCATCGACTACGGGTCGCATCACAGCTGGGTGGGTGCTCCTTCGTCGAAGGCGCCCAAACTCCCGAACGAGCCTACTGGATGGACGGGGGGGGGACAGTAGGGGTGTTGAACCGGATGGAACGAGAATTCATCAGGTGAGGTAGGCTGCCCCTGCTCGGTATGGGATTGAGCCAAATTTGCGAGGTTTGGCATATGCATAATCCGATTGACCGGGTAGTGCCCGCGCCGGATTATGAGCCCCGCTAACGACTTAGCCCCGTTTGGACCGGAAACGGGGTTCGCCCGAGGTTTCGTGCCAGTCCGATACATCCTCGGCGCCAGCAACAGCAGGGGGCCACGCGTCCGGTCCGCTTGGATATCGTTGCCCGACACCTGCCGAGGACCTGACCTGCGCAAGCCACGCTCACGGAGGGTAACGAGTTTCCGGTAGCGCCACCCGCTACCCGTTACCAAGCTGGCTATGGGGCGAAGCGAGGAGCCGACGGCCTCGTGGTTGTTGAGGACCGCACGCTTGCAGGGCAAGGTCTCGCCCGAGAGGCGTGCCGATCCGGAAATGGTGCTTCCCGGGCAGTCAGCCCGGGAAGCAAGGTCGTTCATGTCGGTTGCCGCAACCGGGCTATCTTGCCAGAAACTCGCGGATCGGACCTTGCCAGCGAGGAGCGGACGCACGGCTCAGATGCGGGATCACGACGGTCGCGGCGTGGCCGGACGGCGTGCGGAACTCTCTCATCGGCAGCGTGACGCCACCGAAGTCGACCTCGGCGGTACGCCTGTCGGAGATCGGCATGTTGTCCCACAGGAAGCGGCGCCCCGTGGCCACGACGTGCGTCGGGTCCCACCGTTCCAGGACCTCGCGGAATGCCGGCCAGGATGCCCGGGCCTGTTCGACCGTCGGACGATGACGCAGGCTCGGCATGATGGTCTGCACCATGTTCGCGAATGCAATCGAGTCGAACACCGTCGAACGGTCGATTTCCCATGCGCGTTGGCCGGTGATCACCCTGGCCCCGATTGTCAGGTACCGGATCGCCCATTCGCGACGCTTCCACTTCTCGACGACGGTGCGGGTAGCCAGAATGGGATCGCGCGGCAGCTCGTCCCCATCTCCAAGGTAGTGGCTCTCCCCAAGGAGCAGAAGCCGGACCTCGCTCGTCTCGAATTTGGGACCCACGTATGGAAGGAAGCTTAGGTTGGACATCGGGGTTCTCCTACGCCGGCACAGCACCGGCGGCACGAACCGCTCGACGGTCGGTAATTCGCTCCCGATCACGGAAATTTTATCGACCTGCCATCGGGATGGCCGACAGACCAAGTCTGACACTCCGGACACACTCGCGAGATCGCCCTGTGGTGGCGACCAGACGTTGGCCGCTCGGCGGGAAGCTGACGTTCCGCCTCCGACCCAACCCGGCCGCTAGGGACGCGATCGACGCTTGCCGGAAGCGGTCGTTCGCCAGCCGTCCGGCGACTTCGGGTTGGGTGGGGGCGATCGTCAACTCGAAGCCCTGGAGCGGTCATTCGGCTTCGGTCGGCTCTGAGAGCCGGCCAAGCAGTTCGTTCATCAGGAGACGCTCGCCCGGCGTCAGCGCTGCGGCCGCGGCGAGGTGCGCGCGCAGGCCGACCGCCAGGGACGCCAAGCCGGCCTCGTCCGGCGCGGGCGGGTCGCCCACGACCGCGGCGAGCACCGCGTCGCGCGCCAGGGGCGAGAGCTGCGGGTCGCGCGCATCCTCGTCCGTCGCGAGCAGGGTCGCCACCGTGCCGACGCCCGCGGCGTGGATCAGCGCCACCGCGCGCTCCACTGGCACATGCAGCCGACCGGCCCGCGCGATCCGGGCCACCCGCTCGCGCAGGATCGCGAGGCCGGCGAGCATGGCCGGCGACCCGGAGGCCGGCGCGCCTATTTCGTTGGTGATCGCGAACACCGCCGGGTGGGCCAGCCCAAAGGCAATGTAGGCGTCCCAGGCCTCACGCAGGCCCTCGACCGGGTCGGGGTGCGGCGGCACCGCCCGCTTGCGCATGAGGAAAGTCGCCAGCCCGTGCTCGGCCACAGCGTTGAGCAGCCCGCGCTTATCACCGAATAGGCGGTAGAGAGTCGGTGCCTGCACCGCCGCCGCCGTGGCCACGGCCCGGGTGGTCAGGGCCACCACGCCGCCGCCAGCGATCAGCTCGGACGCCGCCGCCAGGATGCGCGCCCGGGCGTCCTGCCTATCGTCTCCGCCGTCCAGTCCATCGTTCATGGCGCGGTGTAGCATCGGTATGATCGGATCGATAGCGGCGATTGAAGGTGGTTCCAATCGCTGATACAGCGATAATGTTTCCATCGTTACGAGGGCTGCGCATGATCGTCGTCACAGGGGCCACCGGCCAACTCGGCAAGGCCGTCGTTGAGGACCTGCTGCGCCGCGTGCCGACCGAGCGGATCGCGGTCAGCGTTCGTGACATTGGCAAGGCCGCCGACCTTGCCCGGCAGGGCGTCGCGGTCCGCCAAGCCGACTTCACGGACGAGGCCAGCCTGCGGGCGGCGTTCGAGGGTTCGGACCAGGTGCTGATCGTCTCGGCCAACAAGCTCGGCGAGGAGGCGCTGCGCCTGCACCGCACCGCCATCGCCGCGGCCCGCGCCGTCGGTGTGCGACGGATCCTATACACGAGCCATGCCGGCGCACGGCTCGGCTCGTCCTTCCTGCCCGCCGACCAGCACGCCGGCACGGAGACAGACCTGGCAGGCGGCGGGTCGTGGACAGCGCTGCGCCACGGCTTCTACGCCGAGAGCTGCCTTTTCATGGTTGGCGACGGGCTGCGCGCCGGGGAACTATGCACGCCCGAGGACGGACCGGTCGCCTGGACGGCGCGCGCCGACTTGGCGGAGGCCGACGCGGCGATTCTGGCAGCGGGAGACGGGTGGGACGGTCCGACGCCCCCGCTCACGGCGGGCCGGGCCGTGACCATGGCTGAGGTGGCGGCGATCGCTTCGGAGGTGACCGGGCGCGCCGTGCGCCACACCATCGTCGGCGACACGGAATGGCGAGACGCGAAGGTCGCAGGCGGGATGCCTGCCCTTTACGCCAACATGCTGGTCGGGACGTTCCAGGCCGCGCGCCGGGGGGACTTCGCGGCGACCGATCCTGCGCTAGAGGAGTTGCTGGGCCGGCCGCCCCAGACGATGCGCGAGGTGCTGGCAGTTGCGGGTCTCTGATCGCAGACGTCAGCCCTGCCGCCCGTGATCGTCGGGCCGCCGGTCCAACACCAGTGCGGTCGGTTCTTTGGGACCGGCTGAGTTACCAATAAGCGCACTTCTAACGGGCTGCGTTGGATCGGGGGCAGGCGAGACGGCAACGTCCGCTTCATCAAGAGTGCGCTCAGAAGCGGACCGGCGGAAACCCACCCAAGCCGGTCCTAGAGCGGACGGACGGGTCCCGACCCAATGTTGCCGTAGAGGGATGAAAGTGAAATGCTCGAAAGCAGATGGGGTGGATGGCTCCCGCTCCGACTGACGGCATCTCGGTGCCAAGATGTGGTTGCTGTCAAAGCAGCAGCCACGCAGATGCAGGAGCCATCCCCATGGAGATCACCACCGTCGGCATCGATCTGGCCAAGAGCATTTTCCAGGTTCACGCTGTTGATGCAGCTGGGCACGTCGTCGTTCGCAAGGCGCTACGCCGGGCGCAGGTCGTGCCGTTCTTCGCCAAGCTGCCTCGATGCCTGGTCGGCATGGAGGCGTGCGGCACGTCCCATCACTGGGCCCGGGAACTGACGAAGCTCGGCCATGAGGTTCGGCTGATGCCGCCCGCTTACGTGAAGCCGTATGTGAAGCGCGGTAAGACCGATGCGAACGACGCCGCTGCCATCTGCGAGGCGGTGACGCGCCCGAGCATGCGCTTCGTGCCGGTGAAGTCGACCGAGCAGCAGGCGGCGCTGGCGCTGCACCGGACGCGCGACCTGCTGGTCAAGCAACGCACGCAGTTGGTGAGCATGATCCGCGGCCTGCTCGCCGAGTTCGGGATCGAGATGGCGCGGGGCCTGCGGCACGCGCTCGAACTGGCAGCCCGGCTCTCGGCTGGAGACGCAGCCGAGGTGCCACCCCTGGCGCAACGCGTGGTGACCGGGCTGGCCGACCAGATCGGCGCCTTGCAGATCCAGCTCACCCGCCTGGAGAAGGAGTTGCTGGCCTGGCATCGGGACAGCGACCTGTCGCAGCGCCTGGCGACGATCCCCGGTGTCGGCATCGTCTCGGCGACCGCGCTGGCCGCCTCGGTGAGCGAGCCCGAGCGCTTCCGCTCCGGTCGGCAGTTCGCCGCCTCGCTGGGGCTGACACCGCTGCAGAACTGCAGCGGCGGCAAGGAGCGCCTGGGCCGTATCTCACGCATGGGTGATCGCTACCTGCGCCGCCTGCTCGTGGTCGGCATGACCTCTCTGGTCCGGCGCGCGAAGGCGACGCCGACTTCGGTCGACCCGCGGCTGCCGGCGCTGCTACAGCGCAAGCCGGTGCGCGTGGTGACTGTTGCGGCGGCCAATCGCACGGCGCGGGTCGCCTGGGCGATCATGACCCGCGGCGGCACCTACCGCGCACCAGCGGCCACGGCCGCCTGACAGCAGGAAGGGGAGCACTTTTCCGAGTTGCGAGGACGATGAGAGTTGATGGCGAACCGGTCAGACCGGGAGCCGGGACACCCCGCTGAATGTCCAGGGCATCATAGCCCGCAAAGCAGAGTGGGACCCAGCTCGCGGATACCATCAGGGCCAGCGGTCACATGAACGACTGCATCAACAGGCCGGACACAAGACTGCACCCGACCAACGCGTCAGAAGCTCAATTCGCCGCTTGCAATGCGGGAGCCATCCACACAAGACATTCATCGCCACGCATTTAGTAGGCAATCAGTCCTGTCTTCTCCACATTTGGGGGTGAATCAATCGCCCGACATTTAGTGAATTCAGCATGAAAACCATAAACGTCCAGAGGATTACCAACGCCTCTGAGCGGAAAAACCCCAAGATGTTCGAGTTTATGCCCTGCGGGCAACCGTTCGACGAAGGTTCCAGAGAATAGCACACAGGTGTCGAGCACCTTGGTTAGGTTCTCCAGACGGGCCGCGATATTGACCGCCGGACCGATGATCGTAAAGTCAAGACGTGTGCGAGACCCGATGTTGCCGTACATCACCGGACCGACATTAACGCCAATCCCGTAGCAAAGCCGCTTCGATCCGGCGCCGGCACGCCGCTCGTTGAGCGCATGCATGGCGATCTGAACGTCCCGGGCCGCGGACTGGGCCGCCGCGCATGCTACGGCCGTGTCGAGGTGGAAGATTGCCAGAAGACCGTCGCCCATGAACTTCAGGATTTCGCCGCCGTGACGCTCAATGGGTAGCGAGATAGTGTCGAAGTAATCGTTCAAGAGGGCGATGACATCGTCGCGCGGCCACAGCTCCGAGATCTCGGTGAAGCCCCTGAGGTCAATGACCATGATCGCAGCCTCTACGGTCACGCCGCTTCCGCGCCGGGTCGCCCCATTAAGGATCAATCCGCTGGCATGGGGACCCACATAGGTGTCGAGCAGCAAACGGGTCAGTCGGTTCTTGTGCCGGACCTCCGTCACAACCGCCAGAGCCGGCAGCAATGCCGCCAGCATCGCCAGATCGTCGTCGTCGAAGCCGCCGGCCCGGTCAGCGGAGAATGTCACGATGTGCCGCTTGCCGAGGGTGTGGAGGAGCGGCCAGGCGATATAGTCCGTCAGACCTTCGGCGCGCAGTTCTTCGTAGAGCGCGTGATCGGCACCGGGGGGGGCCGCCTCGTCGAGGCGCCGGCGAACCTGCTGCGCACCCGCATGGATCTCCGCCGCGGGACTGTCCTTGAACTGGCTCGTCTCGACGATGCCGTATTCGAAATTGGTGACCTCGGCATCCGTGAGGCCGGTACGCCAGAGGATGCGGGTCCCGAGCCACAACGGGTGGTGCGTGCGCAGGAAGATCGTCCCGCGCGCGACTGGCACGTCGATCTCCCTAAGGCGCCGACAGAACTCGATGAAGACATCGTCGAGGTACCGTGTGTTCAAGGTGCCGCGAAGCAGCCAGTCCAGGAGTTCAGTTTGCTGCCGGAGGCGCTCGACTCGATCCGCTCCCTCTGCATGCCGACAGGTGCACATGCCCGCCGGGGTTATCGCTTCTCCGTTCGGCTCTCGGGCCGGGGCCGCCTCAGGCTGATGGGAGATCCGCTCGTTCATAGGTTCTACGCATCTTCCAGGATGCGCGCCCGGTCGTCTGGTTCGGCTGTGCGACGCCAGCGGCCCGGGCTCATGTCCTCTTCGCGCGCGAAGACGCGGGTGAAATGACTTTGGTCGGAGAATCCGCAGGCCAGGGCGATCTCGGCCAGCGATCTATCCTGCGCGCGCATCATGACCTTGGCGCGCACGACCCGCTGGCGGACGATCCATGCATGGGGGGACGCGCCGACGGATTGGCGGAAGGCGCGCGCGAAATGGCTCACTGAGAGACCGCACTCCGCGGCAACCGCCTTCAGGCAGGGTGCGTCGCCGAGTTCGGCATTGATGCGCTCCTGCGCACGCCGCAACTGCCAGGGCGCCAGGCCACCACGGCGTGGCGGGGTAGCGTATTCTGGTTCCATATGGACGCCGAGGAGGTGGGCCGCGAGCGCCCGCGCAAGCTGGATGCGGAAGATCGCAGCGCCGCGATCCGCGCGGTCGAGCGTCGCGACCGCGCTGGCCACCAAGTCATGGATGGTGGGATCCAACAGGGTCCGGCCGTGCACCGATTTAAGGGCCTCCATGGGATCGGTGGCCGCGAGGCCCATGCTCGCGGCCACCTCCCCCATGACCTTGCTGGACAGCCAGATCTGAATCGTACCAACGGGTTCCCGGCACACGGGCCGGGAGCGGATGCCCAGCAAAGTCACCGCGCTGGAGCAGATGCGTTCGGGCGCCGAATGGTCCGGACTAGCCGTGAACGGGCGACCAGGTTGGCCTCCGAGGGAAACCTGCAGGACCAATCCGTCGCGAGGCAGGATGGAAGGGTGGAACTGACTGAGAGGACCCACCGCTCGCAAGTCGAGGAAGGCGATGCCGTCCCTTCTATCGTCCGGTTGCATCGCCGCCTGTCCAGCAAGGCGGCCGCCGGTGCGGATCGACGTCTCCGTAGGGCTACGCGTACCGCGCGACCGCCGAATGGGTATGTGCGGGTCCGCGGGGGCGATGAGATCGCGTTGCATCATGGGGTCTCCACACGAACCTGGGCGTGGACAGTCTTGCCGGTCGAGGGCGTCTCCCGTCTTTCGCTGCCTTGCTCGGCCGTTGCGCGATCCTGCTCAATTGCCCTACCCGGGCGACCGGATGCGGTGACACCGCTAGGGGGTGCGGAGCCGGTAATCCCCGGGAGTGCAGCCGATGACGCGCTTGAAGGCGGTGCTGAAGGCGGCCTGGCTCGAAAAGCCGGACGAGAGCGCCACGTCCGTCAAAGACATCCTGCGTTCGGTCAGGAGCCGCCGCGCCCGTTCCAACCGTTCGCCGCTGACGTAGGTGTACGGGGACTTGCCGGTGACCCGCTTGAACAGGCGGGCGAAGTGGAAGGGGCTCAGGCAGGCCACCGAGGCGAGCTCGGTCACGCTCAGGTCACGCTGAAGGTTGTCATGAATGAACTCGATGGCCCTTTTGATGCGCTCCGGGCAATCGCGGTCGCCGCAGAACGGGTCGGCGTCATCGGGCCGGTCGTGTCCGTAGGCCTGTGCGACCCGCGCCGTGAGGGCCAAGGCGGCCGCTTCCACCATCATTCGACCTGCCGAGCTTTCCCGGGTCAGCTCGCCTAGGATAGACAGGCCGATCTGGCGGATCAGCGGGTCCCGGACGTCCGCTAGGTAGCGCACCGTGTCGGCGCGGATGCGTGCGTCGCCGTAGAGGCTCGCAAGGGCCGAGAACTGCTCGGCCGGAAGGAAGATGTGCAGGACCTCCGCCAGGGGCGCGGAGATGTTGATGTCGTCCTCGCCGACCCCAACGGGACAGAGCCAGATCGTTCCGGCCTCGACGGCCGTGCGCTGGCGGACACCGGCACCCTTGCGGCTCACATGGGCGCCCGGGATGGTTCGGGTCGCCAGGGTGAGTTCCATCTGGGTTGGGACGATGGCCGGTAGGTCGCCGGCCGGATGGGAGCGCAACTCGGCTGCTACGCCCTGCCATTCGCGTCCGCCGGAGGAGGCGAGAAGCCCGGCATTGGGGAACTTGTGCGCGCTGTGCCGATGCAGATCCATGCCTCCATCGTGCAAGCCGGGTGCGCCGCGCGCCATTATACAGGTGTATCGCAGACCGGCTCACGCTTGCGCGATACCCTGGTGGGCCAAGGTGGAAGAGTAGCATGCGGCAGGTATTCTCGCGGTGGCCGAGCCAGGCGACCGCTTCGCCGCGCGGTAGCACGCTCCACCTCGACGACCTGCCGGCCTGGATGCTGGCCCCGCCACCATCCCCCTGGCGGCCTCGCCTCGAAGCATCCGGCACGGCGGCGCTGCTCGTGCTGGGCCCCGCATTCCTTGCCGCCATTGCGGGCTGGGCCAGCGCTGCCCGCCCCGGCACCTCGACGCTTCTCATCGCCGCGCTCTCTGGACTCGCCGTGATCCTGGCAGCCGCACTGGCGATGCGGTTGCGGCACGCCCTTGCCACCAGCCGGGCGCAGGTGACGACGATCTTCGAGCGGGCCGGCATCTCCATGTGGCGCGAGGATTGGACCGTCGCGGGGGAGGCCATCATGGCACTCCGGCGCGCCGGGATCTCCGACATCGAATGCCACTTCGCGGGCCATCCGGATGACCTGCGCGCCCTGCGAGCCAAGGTCATCATCACCGACGTCAATGCGTTCACGCTGGAGGAGACCGGCGCGTCGGACAAAGCGGCCTATCTCGGGCCCCTCGACCGCCTGTTGCCCGACACCGACCAGACCTTCGTCCAGTGGCTCGTAGCGTTCGGCCGGGGCGACCGCTTCTTCCGCTCGGAGGCCCACGTGACGCGCGAGGACGGGAGCGAGGTCGACATGCTCTTCACCGCGATGTTGCCGACGGATCTAGCAGGCTTTGCCGAGATCGTCGTGACGGCCCTCGACGTCACGGCGTTCAAGCAGGCGCAGAGGCACTTCGCGATTGCCGACACCGAGCTGGCCCGTGCCTCGCGGATCACGACCGTCGGCGCGCTGAGCGCCTCAATAGCGCATGAGGTCAACTCGCCCCTCGCCGTCATCGTCGCCAACGCGCAGGCGGCCCTGCGCTGGCTCCGGCGACCAGAGCCCGATATCAACGAGGCGGCGGCGGCCCTCGACGACGTCGTCACCGCGGCGACGCGGGCGCGAGACGTCATCGCTCGGACCCGGTCGTACCTGGGCAACGCGCCGCGCGTCTTCGAACCCGTCGATCTTCTCCAGGCGGTCCGTGACGCGAACCTGCTGGTGGAACGTGAGTTGCGGGCGCAAGGGGCGACGGTCCACTTCGCCGCGAGCGGCGAGGTTCCCCTGGTCCCGGCGGACCTCATCGGCGTCCAGCAGGTCTTCGTGAACCTCATCGTCAATGCCGCCCAGGCAATGGCGGACGTGGCCGGGCCGCGCGACATCACCATCGCGATGGTTCAGGCGGACGGCCACGTGGTCGTCGACGTGACCGATACCGGACCGGGCATCGGGGTGGAGCGGCGGGCGCGGATCTTCGAGCCGTTTCACTCCACCAAGACGGGAGGCATGGGCATGGGCCTCGCGATCTGCCGCAACCTCATCGATGCCCATGGCGGCGACATCTGGGTGAATGAGGCACCCGGTGGAGGGGCCGCCTTCCACTTCACCCTACCGGTCTCCCATGTCTGAGACCGTACTGCCTGAAACGGTTGCCGGGGGACAGGTCGTCGCAATCGTCGACGACGACCCCGGGATACGCACCGCACTCGGCCGGCTGACCCGCTCCCTCGGCTTCATTCCGGCCTTATTCGAAGGAGCCGAGCCGCTGCTCATCGATCCGCTGGTGAGCCGCATCTCCATCGTCATCACCGACATCCAGATGCCGGGCCTGAGCGGCCTCGACCTCCTGCGCATCCTGCGCCAGCGCAACCCGACGCTGCCCATCCTCGTCATGACGGCCTATCCGAGCGAGACGGGCCGGAAGCGGGCCTTCGATCTGGGCGCTTTCGCCTATCTGGCCAAACCGTTCGATGCCGCGCAGTTCGAGCACTGCCTCAAGCTTGTCCTCGGCTCGGGAAAAAGCCCATGATATCAAACCATGGCGTCCGCCACCGTCCGCCTTAGTGGTACGCGAAGTGTTTCGTCACCGCGTGCAAGTGCAACCGCGAGTACGATGTCCGAGGCAACCGTCCATATCGTCGATGATGACACGGACCTCCGCACGGCCCTGATCCGCCTTTGCCGCGCGGAAGGCCTTTCGGCGGTTGGACACCGGGACGCTTCCGATCTCGGGATATCGGGCCTGCGCGAAGGCCCGCATTGCATCGTCCTCGACGTGCGTCTCGCCGATGACGACGGCCTCGCCGTACAGGAGGCGCTTCGCGCGGCGGGCAACACTGTGCCGATCATCTTCCTGACCGGCTACGGCACGATCCCCATGACCGTCCGGGCCATACGAGGAGGAGCGGTCGAGTTCCTCACCAAGCCGGTCATGGCCGAGGTGCTCCTCGCGGCGGTACACCGAGCCCTCGCAGCCGATGCAAACACCCTGTCCGCACATCAGGCCCAAAGGGAACTCTCGGACCGGCTGGCATCCCTGACCCCGCGCGAGCACGACGTGATGCTCTGCGCGATAGGCGGCTTGATGAACAAGCAGATCGCCGCCGAACTCGGCGTCACCGAGATCACCGCCAAGGTCCACAAGCGGCGCGTGATGGAGAAGATGCAATCACGCTCGCTGGCCGACCTGGTCCGCGTGGCCGACCAACTCGGATTGACCGCAACACGTCAGCGATGACCGGTCTTCGCATCCTTCGGCGATGATGCGTGTCCCTGGTCCGCCGGTATCAGTACGATCCGTGCGCCGTTCGGCAGCGCCATGCGCAATGCCGCATTCCTTCAAACGATGATGAAAATCGGCAAGCCGGTTCGAGTTCGAACCTCCATAGGTCGGCTCGTCGAGTGAGGGGGCGCCGGTCCGAGCGTCACCCCGCCGAGCCTCTCCAAGGGAACTCGCATCATGCCCATCAAAGCGACGCCGACCCCCGGCAAGCGTCTGGTCTCCCCGCATGACCACACCCTGATCATGATCGATTTCCAGTCCCAGATGTCCTTCGCCACGAAGTCCATCGACGCCACGACCTTGCGTAACAACGCGGCCCTCGTCTCACGGGCCGCCGCCGGTTTCGGCGTTTCCACGATCCTAACCACAGTAGCCGAGAAGAGCTTCTCCGGCCCGATGTTCGAGGAGATCACCTCTGCCTTCCCCGAGGAGAAACTCCTCGACCGTACGTCCATGAACACGTGGGAGGACGCGGCCGTCGTGGCGAGGGTTTCTGAGATCGGCAAGGACCGGCTCGTCTTCGCGGGACTCTGGACCTCGGTCTGCATCGTCGGGCCAACCCTCTCGGCCCTCGACCAGGGTTTCGAATGCTACGTGATCGCCGATGCCTGCGGAGACATCTCCGACGAGGCACACGAGCGGGCCATGCAGCGGATGGTCCAGGCCGGCGTGCAGCCGATGACCTCCCTCCAGTACATGCTCGAACTCCAGCGCGACTGGGCGCGCACCGAAACCTACGCGATGACCACCGGCATCGCGCGGCAGTACGGCGGCGCCTACGGACTGGGCATCACCTACGCCAAGTCGATGTTCGGCGCCTCCGAAGGCCATTGAGGCGACCGTGACGGATCACCCCCGCCGGTTTCCAGGGATCGGCGAGGGATATCTTCCCGCCGGCCCCTCCCGCGGGTCCGTCCTGGAGTTGGGAGGTTTCGCGGCCCTCACGTCCGTCGTCGCCCCAAGCCTCCCTGCGATGGCAGCGACATCCCCTTCCACCAAGAGCGGATAGAATCCCATGGCCTCCATCCTCACCAAGGACGGCGTCGAGCTTTTCTACAAGGATTGGGGGCCCAAGGCCGCCCAGCCGATCATGTTCCACCACGGCTGGCCGCTGTCGTCGGACGACTGGGACGCGCAGATGCTGTTCTTCCTGCAGCATGGCTACCGCGTCGTCGCCCATGACCGGCGCGGCCATGGGCGTTCGGCTCAGGTCGATGGCGGCCACGACATGGACCACTACGCCGCCGACGCCTTCGCGGTGGTGGAAGCGCTCGACCTGCGCAACGCCGTTCATATCGGCCATTCCACCGGCGGAGGCGAGGTGGCGCGCTACGTGGCCCGGCACGGCGAGCCCGCCGGCCGAGTGTCAAAGGCGGTGCTGGTCTCGGCGGTGCCGCCCCTGATGCTGAAGACGCCGGCCAATCCGGAAGGGTTGTCGATGGAGGTGTTCGACGGCTTCCGGCAGGCCACTGCCGCGAACCGCGCGCAGTTCTTCCTCGATGTCCCGACCGGGCCCTTCTACGGCTTCAACCGGGACGGCGCGAAGGTGCTGCCGGGCGTGATCCAGAATTGGTGGCGCCAGGGCATGATGGGCAGCGCCAAGGCCCACTACGAAGGGATCAAGGCCTTCTCGGAGACCGATCAGACCAAGGACCTCAAGGCCATCACCGTGCCGACCTTGGTCCTGCATGGCGAGGACGACCAGATCGTGCCCATCGCGGACTCGGCGCGGAAATCGGTCAAGCTGCTGAAGAACGGCACGCTCAAGACCTATCCGGGCTTCGCGCACGGGATGCTGACCCTAAACCACGACGTCATCAACCCCGATCTCCTCGCCTTCGTGAAAGGCTGAGCGCGCATCGTCGCCCCAGGGCCTTCCATGATCCCATACATCCTCTCCCTCGGTGTCGGCCTGTCGGTGGGCGTCGCCTACGGCCTCGTCGGCGTGAAGTCGCCGGCGCCCCCGATCATTGCGCTGGTCGGTCTGCTCGGCATCTTGGCTGGAGAGATGGCCGTCTCGTACTGGCGCGGCCACCCGGGCGTGCTGTCGAGCCTGCTCCACGCCAAGAGCTTCTCGCACGATACGCGCGTCGCGTCGGATCGCACCGACCCGACGGCATGACCCGACCGGTTCCGGCAGTTTCCCGAGGATATACGATGAGCGCCGCCACGCATCCCGACCTGATCCTGCATCGCGGCCTGTTCACCACCCTGGACCGGCAGAACCCCACCGCGCAGGCGGTGGCGATCACCCAAGGGGTCTTCACGACGGTCGGGCACGATCACGAGGTCATGGCCTTGGCCGGGCCGAACACGCGGATCGTCGACCTCGAAGGTCGGCGGGTCCTGCCCGGCCTCATCGACAACCATCTCCACATCATCCGGGGCGGGCTCAATTTCAATATGGAGTTGCGCTGGGACGGCGTGCGTTCGCTGGGCCAGGCCATGGAGATGCTCAGGCGACAGGTCGCCGTGACCCCGCCGCCGCAATGGGTCCGCGTGGTCGGCGGCTTTACCGAGCACCAGTTCGCCGAGAAGCGCCTGCCGACCATCGCCGAACTGAATGCGGCGGCACCGGACACGCCGGTGTTCCTGCTCCACCTGTACGACCGCGCGCTCCTCAACGGCGCCGCCCTGCGGGCGGTGGGCTACGACCGGGATACCCCCGCCCCGCCCGGCGGCGAGATCATGCGCGACGAACGTGGCAACCCGACCGGGCTGCTCCTGGCCAAGCCCAACGCGGCGATCCTCTACGCGACCCTCGCCAAGGGCCCGAAGCTGCCCTTCGAGTACCAGGTCAACTCGACCCGCCACTTCATGCGCGAACTCAACCGCCTCGGCGTCACCGGCGCCATCGATGCGGGCGGCGGCTTTCAGAACTACCCCGACGATTACGCCGTCATCCAGCAACTCGCTGACGAGGGCCAACTCACGATCCGCCTCGCCTACAACCTCTTCACGCAAAAGCCGAAGGCGGAGAAGGACGACTTCCTCAACTGGACGAAGACGTCGACCTACAAGCAGGGCACCGACTACTTCCGCCACAACGGCGCCGGCGAGATGCTGGTGTTCTCGGCGGCCGATTTCGAGGATTTCCGCCAGCCTCGGCCTGACATGGCGCCCGAGATGGAGGACGATCTCGAAGGCGTCGTGCGTGTGCTCGCCGAGAACCGCTGGCCCTGGCGGATGCACGCCACCTACGACGAGACGATCTCGCGGGCCCTCGACGTGTTCGAGCGCGTGAACCAGGACGTTCCCCTCGCCGGACTGAACTGGTTCTTCGACCACGCCGAGACGATCTCGGACCGGAGCATCGACAGGATCGCGGCGCTCGGCGGCGGCATCGCTGTTCAGCACCGCATGGCCTACCAGGGCGAATACTTCGTCGAGCGCTACGGGATGGGCGCCGCCGAGGCGACCCCTCCGGTGGCCAGGATGCTGGATAAGGGCGTGAACGTCTCCGCCGGCACGGATGCCACCCGCGTCGCCTCCTACAATCCCTGGGTCTCCCTGTCCTGGCTGGTCACCGGCCGGACGGTCGGCGGCCTGCGCCTGACCCCCCAGCGCAACTGCCTCGACCGCGAGACCGCCCTGCGGATGTGGACCGAGAACGTCACCTGGTTCTCGAACGAGGAAGGCCGAAAGGGCAACATCGCGGTGGGCCAACTCGCCGACCTGATCGTGCCGGACCGCGACTACTTCGCCTGCGCCGATTCCGAGATCGCGGATGCGTCGTCCGACCTGACCGTTGTCGGTGGCAGAATCGTATATGCCGCCGGTCGCTTTGCCGACCTCGACGAGAATCCGCCACCGCCGGCCATGCCGGATTGGTCGCCGGTGCGCACCTTCAAGGGATACGCCGCCTGGGGCGACAGGCCCGGACCGGCCCAGGATGTCCTGGCCCGCCAAGCCGCATCATCCTGCGCATGCACCAACGACTGCACCGTCCATGGCCATGCCCATGCAACCGCGTGGTCGGCCCAGCTGCCGATTGCCGATCTCAAGAGCTTCTGGGGAGCGCTGGGCTGCGCTTGCTGGGCCGTCTGATGAGGATGACGTCGAGGATGACCGCCACGCGCGCACGCCAAGCCCTGCTCCCGCTCCTCGTCGGCGCGGCGCTTCTCACGATGGCGCCTGGCATAGCCGGCGCCCGAGAGCCCGACCCCGTGGTGGCGGTGGGCGCTCAGTACGACACCACCCACGTCTACGTGGCGCCCGCGGAGGTCGACCAATTCGTCGCGAGCTTCATCGCCACCTTCGGAGGCGAGAGCACGGGACAGGTCGTCGCCACTGTAACGCCGACCCCGTCGAGCACCACCTCGCAACTCGTGCAGACGCCGGTCGGGACCGTCTCGGTCTTCGGTTTCAAGACGCCGATCCCCTATCCGTTCGGGAAGGAGCGTACCGGTTATCTCGTGACCGACCTCGACGTCGCCCTCAAGGCCGCGCGGGCGGCGGGGGCCGATGTCATCGTCGAGGCCTTTCCCGATCCCATCGGACGCGACGCGGTCATCCAGTGGCCGGGCGGGGTGAACATGCAACTCTACTGGCACACGAAGGTGCCGGAATATGCGCCTTTCCAAACGGTGCCGGAGAATCGCGTGTACCTTTCACGAGACCGTGTCCGACCCTTCGTCGAGGGCTTCCTGTCCTTCTCGCACGGCAAGGTGGTCCGCGACGAGGCTAACGCGCCCGGCGTCGTGATCGGACGCCCCGGCACCGACTTTCGCCGTATCGCCATCTCCTCGCCCTTCGGACGCATGACGATCCTCGTGACCGATGGTCACCTTCCCTATCCCTACGGACACGAGACGACGGGATACGAGGTCGGTTCGCTCAGCGACACCCTTGGGAAGGCAAGAGCCGCCGGCGCGACCGTGCTGATCGAGCCGTACGAGGCCGATGGACGAATGGCTGCGATGGTTCGTTTCCCGGGCGGCTACGTCGCCGAGATCCATCAGGCCGGTCCCACGGCACCCTGAACGCGCCGCATGGATAGCTCGATCCCGCCAGCTTCACCTTGCGTATCCTCAGCCTCATCGCCTGTGCGGCCCATCCGGCGCGGCCTAGGCATGATGGGACTTGGTCTCATGGTTGCCTGGGCCGGTGCGGTTAGGTCGCCGGCACAGGCCGCGGAGGGCGTCGTAGAGACCATCCCGGTCCGACCGACGCCGCTGACGAACCGCTGGGCGGAGGATTGGTCGGTTCTTCGCGACCCAGCCCTGGGCACCGGTCCCTTCGACGGGTTGAAATACATCCCGATCTTCGCCGACGATCCGAAGAGTTACCTCTCGCTAGGACTGACCCTGCGAGACCGCTTCGAGACCAATCGCACGCCGAGCTTCGGGATCGGTGGCCCACGCGGCGACGCCTACGTGATCCAACGGCTGCAGTTCCACCTCGACGCGCATCTAAACGAGAACTGGCAGGTCTTCACGCAGTTCGAGGATGCCCGCGCCTTCGACAAGCGCTGGGTCCTGTCGGTCGACGAGAACCCCCTCGACCTGCGGCTCGCCTTTCTCGCCTATACGAAGACCTTCGAGGCCGGCACCTTCAAGTCACGGGCGGGCCGGCAGGATTTCGCCTTCGATCTCCAGCGCTTCGTTTCGTCGAGGGATGGGCCCAACGTCCGGCAATCGTTCGATGCGCTCTGGGCGGATTGGGAAGCCACCGATTGGCGAATCCTCGGTTTCGTCAGCCAGCCGGTCCAGTATCGCTTCGCCGAGCCGTTCGACGACGTTTCCAAGCGCGACTTCCGGTTCAGCACCCTGCGCTTCGAACACAAGGTGTTCGGCGACCAGGAACTGTCCGGCTATTATGGCCTCTACGAACGCGAGGGGGCGTCGTTCCTCGACGCGTCCGGGGGTGAGCGGCGCGACGTCTTCGACGTGCGCTTCGCCGGGGCCGCCCATGGCTTCGACTGGGATCTCGAAGCCATGGGCCAGACCGGGCATGTTGGCCCGGCCACGGTCGACGCCTGGGCGCTCGGCAGCCGCGTTGGCTACACCTTGGCCGGCCTTCCGGGAACGCTGCGGCTCGGCCTTCAGGCCGACGCCGCCTCGGGTGACCGCCATGCGGGCGACGGGCGCGTTGAGACCTTCAATCCGCTGTTTCCGAACGGCTACTACTTCACCCTGGCGGGCTACACGAGCTACGCGAACCTCATCCACCTCAAGCCGTCCCTGACGATCCGACCGTTGCCGGGCCTCGCGATCTCGGGGGCCGTCGGCCTGCAATGGCGGATTACCACCGCCGATGCGGTCTACGTCCAGCCGAGCAACCCGGTGCCGGGCACCGCCGGGCGGGGACGGCTCTGGACCGGCGCCTACGGCCAGATCCGCGCCGACTACGTCTTCGCCCCCGGTCTGACGGGTGCGGTCGAGGCCGTGCACTTTACGGCAGGGGATACCATCCGGGAGGCCGGGGGCAAGGACGGCGACTATCTCGGCGTTGAGCTCCGCTATGCCTGGTAGGGCTCGAAACTCGTCATCGAAGAAGTGGACGTCAGCATGAAGTTTCCGCTCGCCCTGATCCTGAGCTTCGTGGGTGGCTATGTCGATACCGTCGGATTCCTCGCCCTCCAGGGGCTGTTCACCGCGCACGTCACCGGCAACTTCGTGACCTTCGGCGCCGCCCTCGTCCACGGGGCCTCGGGCGCCTGGGCCAAGCTCCTGGCTTTACCGGTCTTCTGCCTCGCCGTCATCCTTACGCGTCTCGCCAGCCACCGTCTGGAGCGTGGAGGGCATCCGGTCCTTCGGGTGCTCCTGTCGGTGCAGTTCCTCGCCCTGTCGGTCGGGGCGACGCTCGCCATCGCCTACGGTCCGTTCCTGGACGGCGACCGGTGGCAGGCGCTCGTGACCGGCATGGTCCTCGTCGTTGCGATGGCGGTCCAGAACGCGGCGCACCGGGCGCATCTGCCAGACGCTCCGCCATCCACCCTTATGACCGGCACGACCACGCAGATCATGATCGATCTCGCTGATCTGCTGCGAGGTCTGCCGCCCGGCCACCCGGCGCGCGCACGCATCCGCCGGATGTCGGTGGCCGTGGCCACCTTCGCGTTCGGATGCGCGCTCGCCGCCCTGCTGTTCTACCTCGCCGGGGCCGCGGCCCTGTTGTTGGCGCCGGCCTGCATCCTCGCCGGAGCACTTGGCAACGACGCTGCCGGTCGCGTCACGACCTGAGTCCGGCATCGATCATGTCGGACAGCTTCGCACTCACCACGGTCCTGTTGTCCGCGACGGTCAGCATCGTGACGGGGTTCCTCGGCGCCCTTCTCAGCACGGGTTGGGTGAGGCGTCAGGAACGACGTACCTACGGGCTCGCCCTGCTGGCGGAGGTGAAATCCATCCAGCGCAGCCTCCTGAGCTATCTCAAGCGGATTGAGCACGCCGACGTCGGCGCGAGGTCCCCGGAATACGCCGCCAGTTTGCGCCTATGGCGTCATGACCTCGCGGTCTTCGCCAACAACTCCGGCCGCATCGGTCTGTTCTCGTCACGGACCGCCATCGAACTCATCGAATTCTACCATCAGGTGCGGTGGCTCGAAGCACAGGTGGCCGAGAGCGAGGCCGACGGATTGCAAGACGCGACGTTCGCACGTTGGTTGGAGGGGCAGCGCCGAGCCATCCATCGAACGCATCAACGCAGCCGATACCTCAGTCGCCTCCTCCATCGCGAAATTCCGGCCTCGTTCACGAATGGGGTATGCCGAGGCCTGCTCCTGCGTCGCCGCGGGTCGATGCGACCCTGGCGCCACCGGTTCACCAAGCCCGGCTGACGCAGCGGGCGGGCGCTATTCTTGAAGGCCGATCCGTCAACGGCCGGTTCCGTGAACGGTCCATAGTCGCCGCCACCCGGTTGTCCTATCGTCAGACGATGATCGAGCGACCGACCACGTTGGCAGGTATGCCGGAACGCCGAGCGCGGGCGGGCCATGCTCTCCCAACCCAATCTTAAGTCCATAAGATACAGGAGATCATTCGATGAGCTGGCACGGTGCCGAAGACCCAGTTCCGGGCGATCATTTCACCTGCGACGCAATCAAGACCCTGATCGTCCCCCGCTCGCGGGATCTCGGCTCGTTCGCCGTGCGACGCGCACTGCCCTCGACGGAATGCCGGATGGTTGGCCCGTTCATCTTCTTTGACCAGATGGGACCATCTGAGTTCCTTCTGGGCCAAGGCATGGACGTGCGCCCGCACCCGCATATCGGCTTGTCGACCGTGACCTACCTGTTCGAGGGCGAGATCATGCACCGCGATAGCCTCGGCACGGAACTGCCCATACGCCCCGGCGAATTGAACTGGATGACGGCCGGCCGGGGGATCACCCATTCCGAGCGCACGGGGGCCGACCTCCGGCGCACCGGCTCGACGCTGTTCGGCCTCCAGAGCTGGGTCGTGCTCAGCGGCAAGGACGAGGAAACCGCCCCCGCCTTCGAGCACTACGAGGCTGATGCGCTGCCGGTTCTGACCGGAGAGGGCAAGACCGTCCGGCTAATCGCCGGCGAGGCCTTCGGCGCGAAATCGCCAGTGCGAACCTCAAGCCCGATGGTTTACGCCGACGTCGCCTTGGAAGCGGGGGCGGTGCTGCCCCTCGACCCGACTTACGACGAGCGCGCCATCTACACCGTCTCTGGTACAATCGAGATCGCTGGCGACGGCTTCGGCCCCGGCCAGCTCCTCGTCTTCCGGCCGGGGGACCGGATCAGCGTGCGGGCGACTGAAGCAGCCCGCTTCATGGTGCTCGGTGGCGAGCCAATGGATGGGCCGCGGCATCTCTGGTGGAACTTCGTTTCCTCCCGCCCCGAGCGGATTGAGCAGGCTAAGGAGGATTGGCGCCAAGCCCGCTTCGATACCGTGCCGGGCGAGTCCGAATTCATTCCTCTACCAGAGATCCCGACCCCCGTGCGGTATCCCTGAGCAAGCCAATGGCCGGCCGCGTCCAGGCCCGCATGGCCTCGACCCGGTAGGGTCTGTCATCGCTTGAGCCAATCGAGGGCCGCGGCAAGACAGAGGACGCCCATGAAGCTGACGGTCGTCTTCT
>NZ_JBYSXL010000067.1:0-24224 GCF_058782155.1 Methylobacterium sp. FW306-05-D | reverse complement strand
GGCGGGAGCCAGCCCGGCTTGAGGAAGCTGTTCTGGCCGAGGTCGAGTCCCGATTCGGGCTGGCTCGCCGCGCCCTCGGCCAGCGGCGCGGCGGGGTCGAGGTTCCAGGCGATCAGGTGGACGAGGGGGCTCGGCGTCGGGCTGCCGGCATCCTCGCAGAGGAGGACGATTCGAGCCGTGCCGGGGGGCAGGCCGGTCCAGGCCAGGGGCGGCGACGTGCCGGCCCCGTCGGCCGTGAAGCGCGCCGACATGGGGTTGCCGTCCGCAAAGGCGAGGCTGGTGAGCGCGAGGCCCTCGGGCACATCGGCGAAGATGGCCCGATAGGCGGTCTTCTCCAGACCGGCCTTCAGACCGGACAGGGCGGCGCCCACGGCGTGCGGAATCTTTTCGAGCAAGGTCGGTCTCCCACGAGATATGCCGACCAACCGCGGACGATCGCGAAGGTTCAGGACGGCTGCCCGTCGCCGGCCGGGCGCTGCGCCGTGATCATGTAGTTCACCGCCGTATCCCGGCTCGCCCGCCAGGACCCGTCCAGGGGGTTGAGCACCACCCCGGTCGTGTCGGTGACGGTCAGGCCGCCGGCATTCACCGCGCGGGCGAGTTCGTCGGGGCGCACGAACTTGTCCCAGTCGTGGGTGCCCTTGGGCAGCCAGCCGAGGACGTACTCGGCGCCGACGATCGCCAGCGCGAAGGAGCGCAGCGTCCGGTTGAGGGTGGCGGCGAACAGCAGGCCGCCGGGTTTCACCGCCCGGGCCGCCTGCGCCACGAAGGCGGGCATGTCGACCACGTGCTCCACGACTTCCATCGCGAGCACGATGTCGAAGCGTTCGCCCCCGGCCACCACGTCCTCGATGGTGCGGGCCCGGTAATCCACCGGCACGCCCTCGGCATCGGCGTGGGCCTGGGCGACCTTGATGTTCGTCGGCGCCGGGTCGAGCCCGGTCACCCGGGCGCCGAGGCGGGCCAGGGGCTCGGACAGCACGCCGCCGCCGCAGCCGATATCCACGAGGGTCAGGCCGTCCAGGGCGAAGGGCGCTCGCGGGTCGCGCCCGAAATGCCGGCAGGCCGTGTCGCGGATATAGGCGAGGCGGACGGGGTTGAAGCGGTGCAGCACCCGCATCGGGCCGGCCTCGTCCCACCACGTCGCCGCGATGGCCTCGAAGCGGGCGACCTCGTCGCGGTCGATGGAGGCGCCTGTGGGTCCGGTCATCGTCTCGGCATGTCTCGTGCGAAGTGGCGCGCGCCATTGTTGACACGCCCGGGCGGCCCTTGTACCCGCCGAAGCCCTGTCCGGTACAGCAGCCAAGCGACGCGGCCGGCCGTGCGGGGAAATCCGTCCCGCAGCCCGCCGAATCCCCGGCAAACGCGACGTGTCGCGGACGCGACAGGCTCCGTCTCTGGTGAGAACATGCCCCGTCTGGTGATGAAGTTCGGCGGTACGTCCGTCGCCAATGTCGAGCGCATCCGCAACGTGGCGGCCCACGTGGCGCGCGAGGTCGCGGCCGGCTACGACGTGGCCGTCGTGGTCTCGGCCATGTCCGGCAAGACCAACGAGCTCGTCGCCTGGGTCAAGGACGCGAACCCGATCTACGACGAGGCCGAGTACGACGCCGTGGTCGCCTCGGGCGAACTCGTCACGGCCGGCCTGCTGGCCATCGCGCTGCAGAAGAACGGCATCAAGGCCCGCTCCTGGCAGGGCTGGCAGATCCCGATCCTGACCTCGGACGCCCACGGCTCCGCCCGCATCGAGGGCATCGACGGCGCCCGCCTCGATGCCGGATTCCAGCGCGGCGAGGTCGCGGTCATCGCCGGCTTCCAGGGCATGCACGAGGCCACCGGCCGGGTGACCACCCTGGGCCGCGGCGGCTCCGACACCAGCGCCGTGGCGATCGCGGCCGCGATCGGCGCCGAGCGGTGCGACATCTACACGGACGTCGACGGCGTCTACACCACCGACCCGCGCGTGGTGCAGAAGGCCAAGCGCATGGAGCGCGTGACCTTCGAGGAAATGCTGGAGATGGCGTCACTCGGCGCCAAGGTCCTGCAGGTCCGCTCCGTCGAGCTCGCCATGGTCCATCGCGTGCCGACCACGGTGCGCTCCTCCTTCGATCCGCCGGACAATGCCCGGCCCGGCACCCTCATCTGCGACGAGGACGACATCGTGGAACAGCAGATCATCACCGGGATCGCCTTCTCCCGGGACGAGGCGCAGATCACGCTTCGTCGCGTGAAGGACAGCCCCGGCATCGCCGCCGCCATCTTCGGCCCGCTGGCGGATGCCAACATCAACGTCGACATGATCATCCAGACCGTGTCGGGCGACCAGTCGACCACGGACATGACGTTCACGGTCCCGTCGGCCGATTACGACCGGGCCCGCAAGATCCTCGATGCGCAGAGCGGCGCGATCGAATTCGCGCAGATCGAGGGCGCCACCGACGTGGTCAAGGTCTCGGCCATCGGGGTCGGCATGCGCAGCCACGCGGGCGTGGCCGCCAAGGCCTTCCGCGCCCTGGCGCAGAAGGGCATCAACATCCGGGCGATCACAACCTCGGAGATCAAGTTCTCCGTCCTGATCGATGCCGCCTACACGGAGCTTGCCGTTCGCACGCTCCACTCGCTATACGGCCTCGACCAGGCCTGAAGACCCGGAGCGCGCGAACGCCTGCGCGCGAACCGGACACGAGGCCGAAGCCGGATCGAGGAGACCATGCCCGCTGCGCCCGGAGGCCCGCGCCTGCTTCTGCGCCGCCTCCGCGAAGCGATGGCGGAGCCGGTCAGCCCACAGGCTCGTCTCGACCGCATCGTCACGTTGATCGCAGCCAACGTGATCGCGGAGGTGTGCTCGGTCTACGTGCTCAGCGATGACAGCACGCTCGAACTGTTTGCAACCGAGGGTTTGAACCGCGAGGCCGTCCACCTGACCCGCATGCGGGCGGACGAGGGCCTCGTCGGTCTCATTGCGAAGACCGCCGAGCCGCTCTCGCTCTCCGACGCCCAGTCGCACCCGGCCTTCTCCTACCGGCCGGAAACCGGCGAGGAGGCCTATCACGCCTTCCTCGGCGTGCCGCTCCTGCGTGCGGGCAACACCCTCGGGGTGCTGGTCGTTCAGAACAAGACCTACCGGGTCTATTCCGAGGAGGAGATCGAGGCGCTCCAGACCACCGCGATGGTGCTCTCGGAGATGATCGCCTCGGGCGAGTTGCAGGCGCTGGCGCCGGGGGCCGGATCGGCCGCGCGCCGGGCCGTGAGCCAGCGCGGCGTGGCGCTCGCCGACGGCATCGGCCTCGGACACGTGGTGCTGCACGAGCCGCGCATCGTCATCAAGCAGCTGATCGCCGAGAACGTCGACCGCGAGGTCGAGCGCCTGGAGCAGGCCATCGGCGAGGTCCGCTCGGCCATCGACGACCTCGTCGAGCGCGGCGACATTATCGGCACGGGCGAATCCCGCGAGGTGCTGGAGACCGTGCGCATGTTCGCGCACGACAAGGGCTGGCTGCGACGGATGCGCGAGGCCGTGCATTCGGGCCTCACCGCCGAGGCCGCCGTCGAGCGCGTCCAGTCGGACAACCGCGCCCGGATGATGCGCCAGAGCGACCCCTATCTCCGCGATCGGCTGCACGACCTCGACGATCTCGCGAACCGGCTCTTGCGCACCCTGATCGGCGCGGAGGGCAACGGCGCGCAGCGAATCCTGCCGGAGAACGCGATCCTGGTGGCGCGCTCCATGGGCCCGGCCGCGCTGCTCGACTATGACCGCACGGCGCTCCGCGGCGTCGTCCTGGAGGAAGGCGGCCCAACGAGCCACATCGCCATCGTGGCCCGTGCGCTGGGCATCCCGGCGGTGGGCGAGATCGCCAACGCCACGGCGCTCTGCGATGCCGGCGACGCGATCATCGTCGACGGCGCCACCGGCGAGATCCAGGTCCGCCCCGGGCCGGAGATCGAGGCGGCCTATGCCGAGATGGTGCGCCTGCGCGCCCGCCGGCAGGAGCAGTACCGGGCGCTGCGCGACGTGCCGGCCGTCACCCTCGACGGGACGAAGATCGGCCTGCAGCTGAATGCAGGGCTCCTCATCGACCTGACGCACCTGAACGAGACCGGTGCGGACGGCATCGGCCTGTTCCGCACCGAGCTGCAGTTCATGGTGGCCCAGCGGATGCCTTCCGCGGCCGAGCAGCAGGCGCTCTACGAGGCCGTCTTCGCGGCTACCGGCGACCTGCCTGTCACCATCCGCACCCTCGACATCGGCGGCGACAAGATCCTGCCCTACATGCCGGCCCTCGAGGAGGAGAACCCGGCGCTCGGCTGGCGGGCGATCCGCATCGGACTCGACCGGCCCGCCCTCCTGCGGGTGCAGTTGCGCGCGCTGCTTAAGGCCGCCGGCGGACGCCCGCTCAAGATCATGTTCCCGATGGTGGCGACGGTGGACGAGTTCACCCGCGCCAAGGCCATCGTGGAACGCGAGAAGGCGCATCTGCGCCGGCACGGCCACGCCCTGCCCAGCGACTGCAAGCTCGGCGTGATGGTGGAGGTGCCCTCGCTCCTGTTCCAGATCGACGAGATCGCGAAGGCCGCCGACTTCCTGTCGGTGGGCTCCAACGACCTCATGCAGTTCCTGTTCGCCGTCGACCGCGAGAACCGCCGCGTCGCAGACCGCTTCGACACCCTCAGCGTGCCGGCCCTGCGGGCCTTCCGCGTCATCGCCGAGCGGGCGGCGGCGGCCGGCTGCCCGGCCACGGTCTGCGGCGAGATCGGCGGACGTCCCCTCGAAGCCATGGCGCTGATCGGCCTCGGCTTCCGCCACCTCTCGATGTCGCCGGCCGCCATCGGCCCCGTGAAGGCGATGGTGCTCGGCCTCGACGTCCCGGCGGTGGCGGCCCTGATCGACACCGAACTGGCCCGCGCAGGGGACGGCGCCAGCCTCCGCCCGGCCCTCGCGGCCTTCGCGAAGGCCCAGGGTGTGCCAATCTAGCCTTGGCGTGCCTATCTGAATGGGTCGTGCCGCGACCCCGTCGTCGAACGAGGCTTCCGGCCCGACGAGCCCTTGTCCTGATGAGAGTTTCCGAAGGGCGATGACCCCAATTCCTGCTGAGCGTCTCGACGCGATCCTGACGCGCCACGACATCGTCACCGCCACGCTGAGCGCCGGCTCCGCGGATTCCGACACCTTCGTGCAGCTGTCGCGCGAATTGTCGGAGCTGGAGGGGGTCGTGGCCGCCATCCACGCCTACCGCGCGGCGGCGCGGAACCTGGCCGACATCGAGGCGCTGATCGACGAGCCGGGCAGCGATTCCGAGATGCGCGCGCTCGCCGCCGACGAGAAGCCTGAGGCCGAGGCCGGGCTGGAGGCCGCCCACCGGGCGCTCCAGCTCATCCTGCTGCCCAAGGATTCGGCGGACGAGAAGAGTGCGATCCTCGAAATCCGCGCCGGCACCGGCGGCGACGAGGCCGCCCTCTTCGCCGGCGACCTCTTCCGCATGTACGCCAAGTACGCCGACGCCAAGGGCTGGAAGGTCGAGGTGATCTCGGAGAGCGAGGGCACCGTCGGCGGCTATCGCGAGGTGATCGCCGAGGTGAAGGGCAAGGGCGTGTTCGCCCGCCTGAAGTTCGAGAGCGGCGCCCACCGGGTCCAGCGCGTGCCCGACACCGAGACCCAGGGGCGCATCCACACCTCCGCCGCCACCGTCGCGGTGCTGCCCGAGGCCGAAGAGGTCGACATCGTCATCAACGACGCCGACCTGAAGATCGACACCATGCGCTCGCAGGGCGCGGGCGGCCAGCACGTCAACAAGACCGAATCGGCGATCCGCATCACCCACATGCCGAGCGGCATCGTCATCTTCGTGCAGGAGGAGCGCTCGCAGCACAAGAACCGCGCCCGGGCGATGTCGCTGCTCCGCTCGAAGCTCTACGACGCCGAGCGCACCGCCAAGGACGCGGCCCGCGCCGCCGATCGCAAGTCGCAGGTCGGCTCCGGGGACCGCTCGGAGCGCATCCGCACCTACAACTTCCCCCAGGCCCGCGTCACTGACCACCGCATCAATCTGACCCTGTACAAGCTCGAGGAAGTCCTCGCTGGCGAGGCTCTGGACGAGCTCGTCGACGCCCTCGTCACCGAGCATCAGGCGGAGCTGCTGGCGGCCGAGGGCATGGCCTGAGCCGGATGGGCGAGCCGGAGCCGATGCGCCTCGATCCGGCGCTCAGCCGCACCGACGCGCTGCGGCGCATCACGGAGGCGCTCGCCGCCCACGGGATTTCCGCGCGCGACGCCCGCTTCCTCGTGCTGGACCTCCTCGGCCTCGACACCACCGATCTTCACCTGCGGGGGAACTTACCCCTTGGAGCGCCGGATGCCGCGACGCTCGACCGGGCGGTGGCGCGGCGCATCGCCGGCGAGCCGGTGGCGCGCATCGTCGGGGCCTGGGAATTCTGGGGCCTGCCCTTCGGACTCGCACCCGAGACCCTGGTGCCCCGCCCCGACACCGAGACCCTGGTGGAGGCCGCCCTCGCGCTCCATCCAGACCGGCGGCGCCCCCTGCGGGTGCTCGATCTCGGCACCGGCTCCGGCTGCATCCTGGTCGCGCTCCTCAGCGAGTTGCCGAACGCGACGGGGATCGGCCTCGACCGCTCGCATGGCGCCCTCGTCCAGGCACGCATCAACGCGGCGCGCAACGGCGTCGGGCCGCGGGCCCGCTTCGTGTGCGCCGACTGGACCGCAGGTCTCTCCGGGGCCTTCGACCTCGTCGTCTCGAACCCGCCCTACATCGCCAGCGACACGATCCGGGGCCTCGACGTCGAAGTGCGGGCACACGATCCGATGGCGGCGCTGGACGGTGGCGCGGACGGCCTTGAAGCCTACCGGCGGATCGTCGACGCCCTGGCGACCGGACCGGCCGGGCTCGTGCCGGGGGGCGCCCTCGCCTTCGAGGTCGGATACGATCAGGCCGAGGCCGTGGCGGACCTCGGATCGCGGGCCGGTTTCGGTCCCGCCTCGATCCACCGCGACCTGGCGGGCCATGCCCGCGTCGTCCGGTTCGACGCGCCCTTGCAGGGAAAAAGACCCGAGAACGATGCGGGAAATCCGAAAAAACCGCGCGCCCTGGATGCAAAGCAATAAAAAACGCTTGTTGCCCCCTCGGCGAACCGCTAGTGTCGCAGGCAGATCGCGAACGATCCATTAAGATGGACCGTGGTAAGACGGGTGGCGGCTTTGGTCCGCGACGCTCTTAGACGATCTCCCCACGATCAGGCTGGCGCGCGCGGGCAGAGGCGCAGGAGCTTGATCAACTTCGTGCCTGAAAACCGAAGGACGCCTGGACGCTCAGAGCGCGCCTTGGTCAACGGACAGAGACGGCAAGCACGGCGAAATCGATCACGGACACACCGGACCCGGATCACGCGGCGCCAGCGACGAGCCTGATTGCGGGCTGCGTCTTGGCCGCCTGGAACCCGCCGCATCATCAGACGCTCCGAGACGAACGAGGGTCAATCGAGACCGATGAGACCAAACCAGAATAGACGGATGCGCGGTCGCAACCGCCCCAAAGGTCCCAATCCGCTCACGCGCTCCTACGAATCCAACGGACCAGACGTCAAGATTCGCGGCACCGCCCAGCACATCGCCGACAAGTATGCCCAGCTCGCGCGCGACGCGCAGGCCAGCGGCGACCCGGTGGCGGCAGAGAACTACTTCCAGCACGGCGAGCATTATTTCCGGATCATCTCGGGCGCCCAGGAACAGACCCGTCAGCAGGTCGGCGGCTATGCCCGCGGCTTCGACGATGACGGCGACGACGGCGACGACGAGGGCCAGAACGCTCCGCAGGGCTATGCCGCCTCGAGCTACGGGGCCAATGGCTACGCCGAGGATTACAACGATCCGAGCCCGCAGCCCCAGCCGGCGGGCTACGAGCCCCGTCCGGACGCGCGCCAGGAGGGCCGTCCGGACGGATATCGCCAGGACTACAATCGGCAGGATTCCAACCGACCGGACTCGAACCGCCAGGATTCCGGCTCGGACAACAATCGGCAGAACCGCCGCGACCGCTTCGCCAATCGCGGTGAGCGGCCGCAGCGCTTCGACAATCCGCGCGACGGCAACCGGCCCGACTACAACAACCGTCAGGAGAACCGCCGCGACGACTTCGGGCGCCAGGACGGCAACCGGCAGGACGGCCCGCGCCAGGACTTCAATCGGCAGGACGGCAATCGGCAAGACGGCAGCCGCGCCGAGTTCCGCGGCGACCAGAACCGGCAGGACTACAGCCGGCAGGATCAGTCGCGGCAAGACCAGCCGCGACAGGATCAGCCGAGACAGGATCAGCCCCGTCAGGACTTTCGTCCGGCCCCGGTCCGCTCCGACGCCCCCCGTTACGAGAACGGCCGCGTCGAGACCCCGGTGAACGAGGCGCCGCGGTCCGAGTTCGGCGGTCAGGACGCACCCCGGTCCGCCCGGGCGAACGATGCGGCGCCCCGGCGCAGCCGGCGCCGCGACGAGCGGGACGCCGCGCCCGCCGAGGACGTCGCCGCCCTGCCCGCCTTCCTGATGACGCCGCCGCGTCCGGTCCCTGCGGCTGAGCCGGCCCCACAGCCGGAGCCCCAGGGTGAGACGGCCTCCGCGGCCCAGGACGACGCACCGGCGCCCAAGCCACGCCGCCGCCGCCGCGCCCGGTTCGAGGGGCCGGAGGGGGCCGTCGGCGCCGACGATCCGACACCGGTCACCGAGTAGACCCCGGTCCATCCTCCCGAACCTTCCGGAAGCCGCCCCATCGGGCGGCTTCTTCGCGTTCGGGGGTTTTGGCGTTCGGGGGTCTTCACGTTCGGGGGTCTTCGCTTTCGAAGGCTTCGCGCATCAAAGCCCGCGCCAGTCGAGGAACGCCTCCACGCGGTGCCGGTGCCGGCGGTGGCGCGCAGCCTCGCCGAAGGGCGCCAGTTCCCAGGTCCAGTGCCGGTCGGGCCGCCCGAGGCGCACGCCGTGCAGGAGGTCGAGCCGATCCGTGATCCGCCCGTCCCGGTCCTCCTCGATCTGCTCCACGTCGGTGACGAGGCAGACCCGCGCGGGCAGGCGCGCCAGGCCGTCGAGATGGGCGCGCACGATCCGGCTCCCCAGGTCCGGCGGCACCAGACCGGGCCGGTCGAGGGGCAGGATCGGCAGTTGCGACAGGAGATTGGCCGAGACCACGAAATCGACGCTCTCGCCGCCGCACAGGGCGGGCAGCGGATCGCTGCCGTCCGTCGCGCCCGACAGATCTGCGGTGATCAGCCGGACATTCCGATGAGCCCGGGCCTCCCGGCGGGCCGGCCAGAGATGGACGGCATCGACGAGGTGGACTTCCGCGAAGCGCGCGGCGAGGTCCGCGAGCGGAACGTCCTGCAGGAGGCCGGACCCGAGCACGACGGCGACGCGCCGGCGCTTCAGCCCTTCGCAGGCGGCCAGGATCGCGGCACGGGCGGCAGCGAGATGCGGCGCCCAGGCTGAGCGGCAACGCCGCCCGCGCGCCATCAGCTGCACGCTCTCCCGCAGGTAGCCCCGGCGCCGATGCGCGAAGGGCACCGGCGTGACCAGAAGATGCAGCAATTCGACGAGCATGCGTCCCCCGGATCAGCGCCGGGGCGCGTCCGCACCGCCCCCCGACTGCGACGACAGGCGGACCACGCGCTGGGCCGTGGTGACCGAGAGCGACTGGAAGGCACCCTGGATGGCGCTCCATTCCTCGGGCCGGCGCGCAGCTCCGGACTTGGTTCGCAGGAGCAGCCGGAGGGTTCCGAAACCGAGCCGGATCGAGCGCAGCAGGAACAGCAGCGGATCGTGATCGTCGGCGTCGTAGGCGCGCCGGGCGACGTCCGGCGCCACCTCGGCGTATCGGGCGATCTCGGCCAGCGCCGCACCGACGTCGCCCGCCCGGATCAGCTCGTCGATTCGGCGCTCGTCGTCCTGGGTCGGCCGCGGAACCTCTCTCGCGGTCCGCAGAACGCCCGCGGCTGAGGAGGCCTTGCCGGTGGGCCGGCTCCGCGACTGCAGCATGGCGCGCAGGACCGCATCGACCCGCGCCCGTTCGCCGAGGGCCGCGGAGCCGAAGCCGGAGAGGCGGGCCCCGGCATTGCCGGCCACCGCCTGGACCGTCTCGGAATCGCCGCGTGCCACCAGGACATCCGTGACGCGCTCGCTCAGGGTCGGCCGCCGGGCAACCGCCCGCAGGTGGTCCTGTCCGCGGGCATGCGCGACGGTGACGAGATCGGCGTCGTCGAGCCGCAGCGATCGCTGGAGGACGGGCCGCGCCACGGCGATGTTTTCGTCGAAGGCCAGGTCGCGGACCACGGCGCGCGGAGCGTTGTGCAGGTCCGCCAGCTCGTCCGAGAGGGCGACCCGTGCGACGGTGTCGGCCGCACGCGTCAGCGGGAGCATCACCGCGTCGAAGACCTCGACCTGCTCCTCCTGCAGACCCGCGGCGCTCTCGGTGAACAACGTCGAGAGGCGCTGAAGCATGCGGCGGCGCTGCCTGGTTTCGCCGGCCTGCGCCACCTGCTCGATCTGACGAACGAGGGATTCGATCATCCGCGAGGGTCCCTGCACGAAGCGACCGGCATCGACGCTCGGGGGCAGTTTGCGGAGGCAGAGTTTAACAAAATGAAACCCGGCGGTCCGCCGCCGGGAACTTGGCCGCTGCGGCCCCGTTGCGGATGGGCCGTTGCGACCGCGACCCCGCGACCGCACACTACCCGGAGCGACCGTGTCGAACCTCGTCCGCATCATCCTTGCGATCTTACTGCCGCCGATCGCGGTCCTGATGACCACCGGCATCGGCCTGCAGTTCCTCCTCAACATCCTGCTGACCCTGCTGGGCGTGCTGCCGGGCACCATCCATGCCCTGTGGCTGGTGCTGCGCGATCGCTGAGGGAATGCTAGCCTGCCGGGTGCGCCGATCGTCGGGCACGATCGCCGCGAGCGGACGGACGGGCGCGAGGGCACGATGAGCACACGAGGTTTCACGGGGCGCAAGCCGCCCGAGGCCACCCGCGAGCGCCTGCCCCCGGGCCAGTACCTCACCGAGGATTTCCCCGTCCTCCAGATCGGTCCGAATCCGCGGGTCGATCTCGCGACCTGGTCCTTCACCCTGCGCGAGGGCTCGCGGCCCCTGAAGAGCTGGACCTGGGACGCCTTCCATGCCCTGCCGCGCACCCGCTGGGGCGGCGACATCCACTGCGTGACGAAGTGGTCGAAGTTCGACACCGCCTGGGAGGGCGTGGCCTTCGACGACCTCCTGGCGGATGCGGGGATCGAGGCCCCCACCGACTTCCTGCTCGCAGAGGGCTACGACGACTACACCACGAACGTGCCCGTCGCGGATCTCGCCGGCGGCCGGGGCATGGTCGCGACGCATTACGACGGCAAGCCGATCCCACCGGACCATGGCGGCCCGGCCCGCCTGCTCGTCCCGCACCTGTATTTCTGGAAGAGTGCCAAGTGGGTGAAGGGCCTGCGCTTCACGAAGCGCGACGAGGGCGGGTTCTGGGAGCTGCGCGGCTATCACATGTACGGCGACCCCTGGCGCGAGCAGCGCTTCACCGGTGATTGATCCGGCCCAGCGGCCCCTCCCCTGGCGCACAGCCACGCTCACCGCCATACGCCCGGTGACGCGGCGGGTGAAGAGCTACCGCTTCCGGGTCGCGTTCGACCGCCCGGTGCTGGCGGGTCAGCATGTCGATGTCCGCCTCACCGCGCCCGACGGCTACCAGGCCCAGCGCAGCTACTCGATCGCCTCGGCGCCGGACGGCGACGGCACGATCGAGCTGATGATCGAGGGCCTGCCGGAGGGCGAGGTCTCGGGCTTCTTCGATGCGGTCGCGGAGGTCGGCGACACGATCGAGCTGCGCGGACCGATCGGCGGCGCCTTCGTCTGGCGCCCGGAGGATGGCGGCCCGCTGTTCCTGGCCGGCGGCGGTTCGGGGGTGGTGCCCCTGCTGGCGATGCTGCGTCACCGCGCGACGGCGGCGCCCGGGGTGCCGGCCCTGTTGCTCTATTCGGTGCGCGAGGCGGACGAGATCATCGCGGCCGAGGAACTCGCGGTCCGCGCCCGGGACGAACCGAACTTCCAGCTGATGCTCAACCTGACCCGGGCCGGCGGCCGCCGGGTCGACGCGGCGATGATCGCGGAGGCCCTGGATCGCCTCGGTCCGCCGCGCCATGCCTATCTCTGCGGCGGCAATCCCTTCGTCGGGGCGGTGGCGGACCTGCTCCTCGATGCCGGGATCGAGCCCGGCCGGATCCACACGGAGCGCTTCGGCGGCTGACCCGGGCGCCCTTGTCCGGTGATGACCGCGGGGCCTAGAAAGACCGCGCCAGCGGAGGTCGAGACGACATGGAAGCGGAAGCCCACCAGCGGTCCGGTCAGTGTCACTGCGGCGGCGTCCGCTTCCGGGCGACCCTGGCCGACGGGTTGGATACGGTGCGCCGCTGCACCTGCTCGTATTGCCGGATGCGCGGTGCCGCCGTCGTCTCGGCCGTGGCCGGGGGCGTCGAGATCCTGGAGGGCGCGGAGCTGCTGACGCGCTACCGCTTCAACACCGGCGTGGCCCAGCACTTCTTCTGCGCCCGCTGCGGGATCTACACCCACCATACCCGCCGCTCGAACCCGAACCAGTACGGCGTCAACGTCGCCTGCCTCGACGGCCTCAGCCCGTTCGACTTCGCGGAGATTCCGGTGGTCGACGGCGTCAACCATCCGAACGACACCGGCGGCGCAAGCCGGCTGGCCGGGACGCTGCGCTTCGTCCCCGAGCGCTAGGCGCGTCCGCCTTCGTCAGGCCCCGATCAGGCGGTCGGCGACCTCCTCGGCGAGGGACAGGCTCGAGGTCAGGCCCGGACTCTCGATCCCGAACAGGTGGATCAGGCCGGGCAGCCCGTGCTCGGCCGGGCCGTCGATGCGAAAATCGGCGGCCGGCTCGCCCGGTCCCGTCAGCTTCGGACGGATGCCGGCGTAGTCCGGCGTCAGCACGCCGTCGGGGAGCCCCGGCCAGTAGCGTCGGATCGCGCGGGCGAAATGGTCGGCCCGGGCGGGATCGACCCGGTAGTCGAGGGTGTCGACCCATTCGACGTCCGGGCCGAAGCGCATCCGGCCGGCGAGGTCGAGGGTGAGGTGGATGCCGAGGCCGCCCTCGACGGGCGCCGGGTAGATCAGGCGCGAGAAGGCCGGACGGCCGGTGCAGCCGAAATAGCTGCCCTTGGCGAGGACCCGGCGCGGAATGCGCGCGGCCGGATAGGCCTCGACGGCGGCAGCGACCGCCTGCGCGCCGAGACCGGCAGCGTTGACCACCGCGTCGAAGGGCAGGGCCTCGCCGTTCACCGTGACGCTCCAGCCCTCCGGGCTCCGCGCGATCCCGGCGATCCGGCTCTCGAAGGCGACGGCGCCGCCGGCATCCTCGAGATCGCCCTGGAGGGCCAGCATCAGGCCGTGGCTGTCGACGATGCCGGTGCCCGGCGCATGCAGGGCCGCGACGCAGGCGAGGTTGGGTTCGAGGGCGCGGGCCTCGACCCCGTCGAGGAGCGCCAGGCCCGGAACGCCGTTGGCGTCGCCGCGCGCCTTGAGCGCCGCGATGGCCTCGCGCTCGGATTCGTCGGTGGCGACGATGAGCTTGCCGCAGCGGCGATAGGCGACGCCGTGGCTGTCGCAGAACGCGGTGAGCAGCGCTGCCCCGGCGACGCAGTGCCGGGCGCGCAGGGAGCCGGCGGGGTAGTACATCCCGCCATGGATCACCTCGGAGTTGCGCGCCGAGACGCCGGTGCCGATGGCATCCTCGGCCTCGGCCACGATGACCGCGTGTCCGCGGCGCGCGAGCGCCCGGGCCACCGCGAGACCGACGATTCCGGCACCGACGACGAGGATATCCATGACGGGCCGGAGATGAGCACGAGAGGGAGGCCGAACACAACACAGCGGACGGGCGATCCGCGAGGGCGGATCGGGCCGGGCGCCCAGGCGTGGACGGGCATGCATCCGCAGTCATGGCGCTGCGCCGCGGTTCCGGCTACAAGAGGAACCATCCGTAACCGTTCGAGGCCGGAATCACGTCGGTCCGGAGATCGTCGCGCCCGCCGCGATGCCCTCCCCGGCGGGTCTTCCGCCTGCTTGCCCGCTAAGGCTTCCGTCACAGTGCCCTTCCCCACCCTGCCGGCCCCGCTCGCCCGAGCGCTGACCGCGCGCGACTACGAAGACCCGACGCCCGTCCAGAGCGCCGTCATCGAGGCGGCCGCGCAGGGCCGCGACCTGCTCGTCTCGGCCCAGACCGGCTCGGGCAAGACCGTGGCCTACGGCCTCGCCTTCGCCGAGACCCTGCTCGACGGTGCCGAGCGCTTCGGCCCCGCCGGCGCGCCGCTGGCCCTCGTCATCGCCCCGACGCGCGAACTGGCGCTGCAGGTCGAGCGCGAACTGTCCTGGCTCTATGCGGAGACCGGCGCCCGCGTCATCTCCTGCGTCGGCGGCATGGACCCGCGCCGGGAGAGCCGGCAGCTCAACGACGGCGCCCACATCGTCGTCGGCACCCCGGGCCGCTTGCGCGACCACCTGGAGCGGCGCAACCTCGCGACCCAGGACCTGCGCGCCGTCGTCCTCGACGAGGCCGACGAGATGCTCGACCTCGGCTTCCGGGACGACCTCGAATTCATCCTGTCGGTGACCCCGAAGGAGCGCCGGACGCTGCTGTTCTCCGCGACCCTGCCGAAGGCGATCGCGACCCTGGCCGAGCGCTACCAGAACGACGCGCTGCGCATCGCCGTGAAGGGTCAGGAGCGCGGCCACTCGGACATCACCTACAAGGCCATCCGCGTGGTGCCGCGCGAGCTGGAGCACGTGGTGGTCAACACCCTGCGCTTCATGGATGCGCCGACCGCGATCATCTTCTGCAACACCCGCAACGCGGTGCGCCACCTTCAGGCGGTGCTCACCGAGCGCGGCTTCTCGGCCGTGGCGCTGTCGGGCGAGCTCGGCCAGGGCGAGCGCAACGCCGCCCTCCAGGCGCTGCGCGACGGCCGGGCCAAGGTCTGCGTCGCCACCGACGTCGCCGCCCGCGGCATCGACCTGCCCACCGTCAGCCTCGTCATCCATGCCGACCTGCCGCACGACGCGGAGGTGCTGCAGCACCGCTCCGGCCGCACCGGCCGGGCCGGGCGCAAGGGCACCAGCCTCCTGCTGATCCCGGCCTCGAAGCGGCGCCGGGCCGAGCAGATGCTGGCGATCGCCAAGGTCTCGTTCGAATGGGCCGGCCCGCCCACGGCCGACGAGATCCGCCGCCTCGACGGCGAGCGCATGTGGCAGGACCCGATCTTCACCGAGGAGCCGGCCGAGGAAGACGTCGCCATGGCCGAGACCCTGATGGCGCAGCGCACGCCCCAGGAACTCGCCGCGGCGCTCGCCCGGATCTACCGCTCCCGCCTGCCCGCCCCCGAGGACGTCACCGATCCGGGCGCCGGCCCCGAGCGCAAGTCCCGCCCGGTCTACGACCCCGCCGATGCCGAGCGCATCGACGCCCAGGGTCCGGCCGTGTGGTTCCGGCTCAATCTCGGCCGACGCGACAACGCCGATCCGCGCCGCCTGCTGCCGATGCTGACCCGGCGCGGCAATATCGGACGCCAGGAGATCGGCGCGATCCGCATCTTCGACCGCGAGACCAAGTTCGAGGTGCGCGGCGGCGCGGCCTCGCGCTTCGCCCAGACCTTCGCCAAGAACGGCTCGCCCGAGATCCAGGTGGAGCCGCTGCTCGACGACGAGCCCGCGCGCGAGGAGAAGGGGCCGAAGGGCTTCAAGAGCCCGCGCGGCGCGCGCCACGAGCGTGAGATCGCCAAGAAGCCGCGTGCCAGCCGGGCGCGCTGACTCGACCAGGGGCCGCCCGGAGACGGGCGCCCCTCCGACGGCCCGATAGTTTCAGAAGTGGTCGGGCAGGCTCTTCACGGCGTTGCCGAACGCCTCGACGCTCTCCGCGATCTTGCGCCCGGCCGGCGCCAGGGACGGCACCTTCACGCCGAGGAACTCGGTCTGCTCGGGCTCCGGCTCGGCCTGTGCCACCAGGGGCGCGGGCGCGGCCTTGGGTGCGCCGGCTTTGGACGCGACGGACTTGGCCTCGGCGGACTTGGCCTCGGCGGACTTGGCCTCGGCGGACTTGGCCTCGGCGGACTTGGCCTCGGCGGGTTTCACCGGCGGCTTGGCGGCGACCGCCTTGACGGCGGCCGGCCTGGCGACCGTCGCGGCGCTCTGGTGCTTCGCCGCGTCGCCCTCCGGCGCCAGGGCCGTGAAGGTGCCGTTGGTCGCCCGCGAGCGCGTGGTCTCGTTGGGCAGGGGTGCGATCAGCGCCGCGGTCCGCGTCGCCGGCACCAGCGAGGCCGGCCGGGCCGGCGGCAGCACCGCGGCGTTCTCGATCGGCGGCAGGCGGGGCGGCTTCGGCGCGACGGCCGGCTTCTCGACGGGCTGCGCTTCGGGCGCCTTGGCGATGGACCGCGCCTCGGGCGCGTTGGCCACCGGCGCAGCGATGGCGGCCGGCATCGGCTCGGCTTTCGCGACACTAGGCATCGCGGCCGCGGTCTCGGGCACCGCCGCGACCGGCTTCGGAGCCGCAGGCGCCAGGGCGGGAACGCCGTCGCGCAGGTCCGGCCAGTCGGAGGCGCTGTGTCCGGGGCCGGCGGCCGTGGCCTTGGCGAGCGTCGGGCGGGTGAATTGCGGTCCCGCGAGGTTGCCGAGCGTCGCGGAGGCGATGGCGGTGAAGCCGGCGAGGCCGAGCACACCGAGGCCGGACAGGAGCACGACCCGAAGATTCATCCGGGATGGACGCGGCGCGGCCGTCGCCGGGCGTCGTGTCTCGGAAGGATCGATCGTTACGGACATCATGGTCTCAGACATCTCGCACGCTTCTGAAGGTTCGAATTGACCGTTGCGGGTCGATCACGCGGTGCCGGTCGGGCCCGACCGGAACGGCGACGCCGGAGCGGCGACACCTGCGTGTAAGGAAAGAGACGCGCCAATGGGGCATGAAGATGTCCTTCGCCGAAGCCTTGAACAGGTCCGGGTCAGACGCAGCGCGAATCTGAATAAGCCCGACAGGTTTAACGCGGGGTATCTGAAGACGACTTTGGACTGTCCTGATTCGCCCCTGCCGCCATCTGGACGTCGACGACGCGGGCGACGGCACGGCCCGCCCGATTCGCATGGGCCGGAGGCAGTTGCTTCCCCGAGAGGAGGCGCGCCTTCAGTGCGACGAGGGCCCGGTCGCCCCAGCGGGCGAGGACGGCCTGGAAAGCGGCATGCATCGCGGGATCGAAGGGTCGGGCACGGCCCGCGGGGTCCCGGCAAGGGTGAGGCGGCGCGAACTGGGCCGCGGGCACCAACCCGTGCGGGATCGGGGCGGTGGCAGCGTGGGTCCGGCCGAGGGCCAGGATCCTGTCGTCGCGGAAGGCCCGGGGTCCATCCGAGCCAGCGGACGCGCCGCCGAACACCTCGATCCGGCCAAGCGGCGTGGTCACGACGACATCCGCGTCGGCCAAAAGACTCCGCAACCCATCGGCCTCCTGCGCACAGGTTCGACCGACCGACGCCGCGAGGCGTGCGAGTACGTCCGGCTCGGCCGAACGCAGGCGCATCCGGCCCTGCGGCAGGTCGAGGCCGAGGTCGAACCACGGGTCCCCGAGGTTTCGCGGGCGAAGGGCGGCTTCGTCGCGGCCGGCCGCGAGGATCGGGCCGGCCCCGATCCGCGGGCAGCGCGCGGCCGGCAGGCAGAGGGCGACGGCGTGGCTCCAGCCTCCGGTGAAGGCGGTCTCGTAGGCCACCGGGACGACGTCGTCCGGGTCCAGGGCGATTCCGCCGCGCGGCGTCACCATCCCGAGCCGCCCGTCCGCCAGGGGGCCGGCCGCCTCGTCGGGATGCCGGGCGAAGCGCGCGAGGGCGCCGAAGCCGCCCATCGTCCAGGCCGTCTCGGGGTCGGCCAGGGCCGCGGCGAGCAGGCCCCGCACCGAATCGGAAAGCTGCCAATCGGCGCCGGGTCCGCTACACACGGGGCCACGACCGCGCGCAGCTTTCCCGACGGCACTCCCTCACGCCCCCATGCCTCACGACGCCGCCTCCGCTCCCCGCACCCGGTCGGACCTCCTCGTCCGCACGGGTGGCGACACGGCCCCGTCCGGGCGCATCGGCCCCGGGCCGCGCTGGGCCTCGTGGTCGACGCGCACCCGGATGATCGTCCTGGTCCTCGCCATCGACGTCCTGGCCGCCCTCGTCTCCTGCGCCGTCATCGTGCTGAACGCCCGCTCCGCCGTCGAGGTCGAGATGCAGGCGGCGATGACGAATGTCGAGCTTCTGGTCTCCGACACGATCGACCTCGCCCAGGCCGGGCCGCCCGCCGGCATCCTGCAGACCCTGAACCTGCGCATCCACGACCTGCGTCACGTCCGCGTCACGGTCCTCGACGGCGAGGGCCGGATCGTCACCGGCGGGCTCGGCCGGGTCCGGCGCGACCAGCACGTGGCGCCGGCCTGGTTCGCCGCCCTGATCGCCCCGCCGATCCGGGAGCACGACCTGCCCATCGTGGCCCAGGGGCGGCGCATCGGGACCGCCCGCATCACCACGCAGCCCCATGACGAGATCGACGAGGTCTGGGGCTACGCCCTGTCGCTGTCGCTCGCCAGCCTCTGCCTCAGCCTCGGCCTGCTCGGCGCCCTGACGGTGGCCTTCGGCAAGGTGCTGGCCCCGCTGACGCAGCTCTCCGAGGGCCTGATCCAGCTGGAGCAGCAGGACTACACCGCCCGCCTCGATCCGCCGGCCTCGCGGGAGCTCGCCGCCATCGCCACCCGGTTCAACCGCGTGGCGCAGGCCCTGTCCGAGACCCGCGCGGCCAACGGACGCCTGAACCGCCAGCTCCTCTCGGCGCAGGACGACGAGCGCCGGCGCACGGCCCTGGAACTCCACGACGAGTTCGGCCCCTGCCTCTTCGCCCTCGAGGCGACCGCCGCCTCGGTGGTCCGCATGGCCGAGGCCGAGGCGCCGCCCGACCGGGCCCGCCTCAAGCAGCGCGCGCAGGACATCGCCAGCATCGTCGGACAGGTCCAGACCCAGAACCGCGACCTCCTCAACCGGCTGCGACCGCACGCCCTCGGGCAGGTGCCGCTGCCGGACTGCCTCGACCTGCTGCTGCGCGATTTCCGCCGCCGCCATGCCGGAACGCGCTTCGCGGGCAGCTTCGACGGGCTGGGACGCGGCTACGGCGATGTCACCGACCTCACCGTCTTCCGCTGCATCCAGGAGAGCATGACCAACGCGGTGCGCCATGGCCACGCCTCGAACGTCACCGTGCGGGCCCTGGAGGAGGCGGCGGCCGGCGGCCGGGCGCTTCACCTCACCATCCGGGACGACGGCAGCGGCATCGCGCCCGAGCACGGCCTCGGACTCGGCCTGTCGGGGATGCGCGAGCGCGTGGAGGCGCTCGGCGGCACGTTCCAGCTTGACAATGGGCAGCCCGGCGCAGTTGTCCGGATCGCGATTCCGCTCGATGATGAGCGCGACGCCCCCACGAGTCCGATTCCCAGCGCATGAACGCGATCGCCCCCACCACCGAGGCTCCCACCCTCGTCATCGACGATCATCCGATCGTGCTCCAGGGCTGCCGACGGGTGCTCGAGGATGCGGGGATCGAGCGCATCCTCGAGGCCACCGGCGTGGTGGGGGCCTATCGCCAGTTCCTGCGCGCGCGCCCCGCCACCGTGATCTGCGACCTCACCTTCCAGGGCAGCGGCCTGGCCGGGCTCGAGCTGATCCGGCGGATGCGCAGGGCCAGCCCCGCCGTCCGCATCCTGGTCTTCAGCATGCACAACGATCCGGTGATCGTGTCGCGGGCGCTGGAGGCGGGCGCCCTCGGCTACGTGCTGAAGGACCACGCCTCGGGCGAGCTGTTCGAGGCTTTCGAGCGGGTCCGGTCCGGACGGCCCTACCTCGATCCGCGCCTGGCCACCGAGGTCGCGATGCTGCGCACCGACCCGAAGCGCACGCCCGAGACCCAGCTCACGCCGCGCGAGTTGCAGATCCTGCAGCGGCTGGCGCAGGGCAAGTCCTACGGCGCCATCGCGAGCGACCTCTCGGTCAGCTACAAGACCATCACCAACGCCTGCTCGATGATGCGCCAGAAGCTCGGCCTGCGCACCCTGGCCGAACTGATCCACGTGGCGGTGACGCAGGCCCAGCGACAGGGCTGATCGGCCCGGGGGTCAGGCGAGGCCGCCCATCTCGCGCACCACCGCCCATTCGGCCTCGGTGACCGGCTGGACCGAGAGGCGCGAATTGTTGGCGAGCACCATGGCGGCGAGCCGCGGCTCGGCCTTGATCGCCTCCAGGGTGACCGGGCGCGGCAGCGCCTCGACGGCGCGCAGGTCGACCATGCCGAAGCGGCCGGTCTCGTCGGAATCATCCGGGTAATAGGGCCGGATCACCTCGACGATGCCCACCACCGCCTTGCCCTCGTTGGAGTGGTAGAAGAACCCGCGCTCGCCCGCCTCCATCGCCATAAGGTGCTTCTTGGCGACGTGGTTGCGCACGCCGTTCCAGTGCGTGCCGGCGGCGCCCGCGGCGACCTGCTGGTCCCAGGACCAGGTCGAGGGCTCGGATTTGTAGAGCCAGTAGGCCATGCGCGTCTCCAGAGATGCGGGCTCCATAGCATCGCCCAAGCGTGGCCGTCAGGCCCTCCGGAGCGCGGACTCCCAGTAGTGCAGGCTCTGGAGGTTGACCGGCGCGCCCGCCTTCCGGTTGCGGGCGGTGACGAAGGCGTGGAACTCGCCGGCCGCCTCGGGCCCGAGCAGATCCGACACCGCCGAGAGGATGCGGGTGATGCGCAGGTGGTTGTGGTCGTGCGAACGCAGCCAGCCGTCGGTCTCGGCATAGAACCGGGTCATGCGGCCCAGGGCGGCGCGCAAGCCCGACAGCGCCGCCGGATCGGCGCGGATCGCCTCGGCTTCGGCCCGGCTGAGCACCGGCGCGCCCGGCACGGCGAGGCTCGCCTCGTGCAGGGGGAAGCACCATTGGATGAAGTCGTGCACGCCCTCGATATGCGCGTCATCGAAGGCGAGGACGTCCGGCAGGCGCCGGCCGGCCCCGTCGTCGCCGGCGCCGGCCAGGAAGGCGCGGACGGGATATTGGCTCACTCGGCTTCTCCCCGCAGGGGCCGCGCCAGCAGCGCGGCGATGACCGCATCGACGCTGGCGCCGCCCGAGACGATGGCGGCGACCGCCTCGGCCACCGGCATCTCGATGCCCCGGGCGCGGGCGAGATCGACCAGGGCGGCGGCCGTGAAGGCGCCCTCCGCGAGCTTGCCGCCGGAAGCCGCCTCGGGCGAGGCCCCGGCACCGAGGCGCTCGCCGAAGGCGAAGTTGCGCGATTGCGGCGAGGAGGCGGTGAGCACGAGGTCGCCGAGGCCCGACAGGCCCATCAGGGTCTCGGGCCGGCCGCCATAGGCCCGGGCGAAGCGCATCAGCTCGGCGAAGGCCCGGGCGATCAGGGCCGCCCGCGCGCTCTCGCCGAGGCCCCGCCCCGCCACGATGCCGGACGCGATGGCGAGGACGTTCTTGCCGGCCCCGCCGATCTCGACGCCGCGCACGTCGTCGGTGTGGTAGACCCGGAGCGCCGGTCCCGAGAGCGTGCCGGCCAGGCGCGCGGCGAGGCCGGCATCCGCCGCAGCGAGCGTCACGGCGGTGGGCAGGTTGCGGGCGACGTCGGCGGCGAAGCTCGGGCCGGACAGGACCGCCACGGGGGCGGAGGCGCCCAGCTGCTCGGCCGCGACCTCGCTCATGAAGGCATCGGTGCCGCGCTCGATCCCCTTGGCGCAGAGCACGATGGCGGCCTGCGGTGCGAAGGCGGGGGCGAGGGCGGCCAGCACCCCGCGCAGGGTCTGGGCCGGCGTCACCATCAGGACGGTGCCGGCCTCGGCCAGCGCCGAGGCTTCGGCCGTGACCGCGATGCGCGCGTGCAGCGGCACGCCCGGCAGGTAGCGGGCGTTCTCGCGGGTGCCCTCCAGGCGTGCGGCCGCCTCCGGGTCGCGCAGCCACAGGGTGACGTCGTGCCCGGCCGCGGCGGCCGCGTTGGCCAGCGCCGTGCCCCAGGCGCCGCCGCCGACGACTCCGATCCGCCTCATGCGCTCGTCCCCCGCGATGTGAAGTGGTCCGCCCGCAGACGATACAGGAGATGGGCGCGCAGCGGATGGCCCAGCGGCAGGGCCGGATGCGGAAAGCCGCCCTCCGGGCGCATGCCGAGGCGCTCCATCACCCGGCGCGAGGGCGTGTTCGCCTCGGCGGTGAAGGCGACGATCTCGCTCAGGCCGCACCGGCCGAACAGGTCGGCCAGGGCGAGGCGGGCGCCCCGCGTGGCGATGCCGAGCCCCCAGGCGTTGCGCGCGAGCCGCCAGCCGATCTCGACGCACGCGCCCGGCCGCTCGCCGCCCGGGAAGGGCATGGGCCGCAGGAGGCGCGCACCGCCGATCATCCCGACGAATCCCCGCCCCTCCGCCTCCACGGCCCAAGGGCCGAAGCCGTCCACCGCGAAGCGCCGGGCGCAGGCCCGGGCCTCGGTCCGGCTCGCTTCGGAATCCTTGGTGGCGGGGAAGTGCCGCATGACCTGCGGGTCGGCGTTCAGGGCGGCGAAGCGCGCCTCGTCGCCCGCCTGCCAGGGCCTCAGCCGCAGGTCGCCGTCGCGCAGGTCCCTCGGCGGCGGCGGCGCATCGGCGTCCCGCAGCTTGCCGCGCAGGGCGAGCGAGCGCCGGTTCAGCGCGAACAGGTCGGCCCGGCCAGCCAGGACCGCCTCCCCGAGTTCGGTGGCCGCCGCGATCTGGTCGAGGGGCAGGTTCGCCCAGGCGGGGGCCCGGACGCTCTCGCGCCAGGGTCCGCCGCAGGTGTTGTCGAGGAGGATGCGCGCGAAGCAATGGTCGCGCTGCACCGGCCAGTCCGGTCCGGCGGCTTCGGGCAGGCGCCGCTCCACCAGGGCGCGCCAGCGCAGCCGCGCGGCCTCAGGCAACCGCCTTCGGCTCCGCGAAGGGCCAGCGGGCGCGGGCCGGCGCGGTGAGATCGTCCACCAGGCCGAGGCGCAGGCGCTCGATGCCCGCCCAGGCGATCATCGCGCCGTTGTCGCCGCAGAGGGCGAGCGGCGGCGCCACGAAGGCGAGGCCCGCCTCGCCCGCCTGTGTGGTGAGCGCCCGACGGATCGCGCCGTTGGCCGCGACGCCGCCCGCCGCCACCAGGGCGGTGGGGTGGCCGGCGACGCCGGCGAAGTCGCGCATCGCCACCCGCAGGCGGTCGACCACCACGTCGACCACCGCCGCCTGGAAGCTGGCGCAGAGATCGGCGACGTCGACGGAGGAGAGCGGGGCCAGCTTCTCGGCCTCGATCCGGAGGGCGGTCTTCAGGCCCGACAGGGAGAAGTTGGCCTCGCGGCGCCCCAGCATCGGCCGCGGCAGGGCGAAGCGCTCCGGGTCGCCGGTCTCGGCCAGGCGCTCGACCTCGGGGCCGCCCGGGTAGCCGAGGCCGAGGAGCTTGGCGACCTTGTCGAAGGCCTCGCCGATGGCGTCGTCGATGGTGGTGCCGAGGCGGACGTAGTCGCCGACCCCCTTCACCGCCACGAGCTGGGTGTGCCCGCCGGAGGCCAGCAGCAGCAGGTAGGGAAACCCGATGCCGTCGGTGAGCCGCGCGGTCAGCGCGTGCGCCTCCAGGTGGTTGACGGCGATCAGGGGCTTGCGCGCCACCAGGGCCAGGGTCTTGGCGGTGACGAGGCCGATCAGCACGCCGCCGATCAGGCCGGGGCCGGCCGCCACCGCGATCCCGTCGACCTGGGCCAGGGTCAGGCCGGCGCCGCCGAGTGCCCGGTCGATCAGCCGGTCGAGCACCTCGACATGGGCACGGGCCGCGATCTCGGGGACGACGCCGCCATAGGCGGCGTGCTCGGCGATCTGGCTCAGCACCTCGTTGGAGAGGATGCGCCCGCGCCCGTTCTCGCCGGGGGCGACCACGGAGGCCGCGGTCTCGTCGCAGGTGGTTTCGATGCCGAGGACGTTCATGGACGGCGGATCATCTCGAGAGACGGCAGGGTGCCCAATGGGAAGCGCGGCACCCTATCGTCCGCGTCTCCCGGCGGCAACGACGGGTTGCCACCGGCGGCGGGACGGGCATGGATGGGCGGGGACTTCCAGCACGGTTCAGGGTGCGGGTTCGGGAG
>NZ_JBYSXL010000066.1:0-24354 GCF_058782155.1 Methylobacterium sp. FW306-05-D | reverse complement strand
TTGGTCCGGGGCCTCGGCTAGCGGCTGGCGCAGCTCGCGGTTCTCGATGACCACGGCGAGGAAGTCGGCGCTGCGCTGGTCGATCATTCCGTCCTTTTGCCCCGCCAATGCTGGGCGGCGGGTCTAGGCGATCACCCAGGCCAGCGCCAGGATGCCGCTCAGGAATATCCCGTACGTTGCCAACACAGCGGCGACCTCGCGGTGCTGCACGAGGAGGGAGCGGGAGGCGAGCAGCATGGGGTGAGACCGGGTGCAGGTGTGCCCCTCAATCTGACCCATCCGCCCTCCTGACACGAGGTCTGCAGGATGTAGAACAAAGGTAAAACATCGGATGTCACTTGGCGGTCACAGACCTGCCGTGGGTACCGCTCTTAACCTCGTGGAGCTCGCCACCCGGCCGCTTTCGCCTCAGCCTCGGAACAGAACATGCGCTCGCCGGCCTTCTCGCTGATGCGGGTCCGCTCGTAATCGCGTGAGCCGGGCAGGTGGTAGATCCGCTCGCCACCGGCCGAGATGTTGCCCTTGATGGCGCAGCCCCCGGCCGTAGCGGGCGCCTCTTTCCACTTGTCAGGCCAAGCAGGGCCCGGGATCGGGTCACCTGGGAGACCATCGGCACCAAAGCCCATCTGCATCGCTCGCTCGCCCTTGCGCCACTCGCCCGGTGCTGTGAACGAGCCGGCCCAGATCCCGCGCCTAGCGACCTTCGCCTCATCCTCGGCCGGGAGGTAGTCGTTGGAGTACCGGCGGTAGGCAATCGCATGGCCCTGGGCGACCATCCAGGCGTTCAGATCCTCGGCGCCTCTGCGACACACCGCGACGGTGCGGCCGTAGCGATCCATGTCACGAGGCTCGCAGCTCACCGTGGCGTCTCCGATCCTATCGGAGAGCGCCAAAGCGGCAGTCTGGCCGCAGCGGTACTCCGCGCCGGCAGCGGTCCGGCAGAGCTGCGCGCTCTCTGGCGCATCGATCCCGTGCAGCCGGATCTTGGTGTCCCGGATCACGAGGGTGTCGCCATCCGTGACGCTGGCTCGGCCGGCGATCGGCTCGGCGGCGAGGGTAGGTGTCACCAGCAACAGGAGGGTGGCGAGCGAGATCCGAATCAACGACGGCGCCCTTTCCCCTTACCGCCGCCCGCACCTGACGATCCCGCGCCGTCTGTATCGGACGTTCCGCCAGCGCCCGATCTGGCGCAGGACTGCTTGGAGGCGCTGATCGAACCGTCGTTGCAGAGGAACTTCTCACCCTGGCAGGCCTTCACGCCGCCCTTCGATCCAGAACACGGTGTATTTCGAGCTTCCGCAGGCGACGGGTGCTGGAAAGCAACTAGGGTGCATGCTCCAGCGAGAGTGAACATCACGATACGAAGCACGAGCGTCTTTCCTTCGTTCAGGCATCATTTTTACGGCGATCTGAGATCTTGATCAGATCTCGCGCTCTGGTGTAAAGACGTTCATCGCACTTGATCGTATGGCGCGCTGCCGCGGAGCGTGTCAGGGCTCTTCGGAGCTGCGGTCTTTGGCCCAGGGCCAAGTGAGACGTAGGGTGAAGACCTCTTGAGCCCGTTCGGTGTCGCGCCGGACGGGCTCACTCGTTTCAGGCAACAAGCGTTCGGATCAAACTCCAGAGCGCCTGGTGCTCGGGACCGCCGCTGTCGAGGCTGAGGAAGATCGGCAGAGCCATGTCGACCACGTTGCCACCGGATGGTTGGTTGGCGGTATGGCGTACGAAGGTGTGGCCTGAGGAGGCATCAACCACGAGGTCCCACCGGTCCCCGTTCGAACTCGCGTACAGCTCGCGCATAGGCGCCTCCTGCTGTGTATAGTCCTGCCCCGGCGGCTTCAGGCCGCCAGAGCCTCAGTAGCGAACCGGACCCGTGCGGCACCGTCAGCCGCCAAGCCTGCACGCTCGCACCAGGCCGTGAACGTGTCCGGCTCGATCGGCACACGCACGACCTCGACACCGCTGCGCTGGACTTCGCGTTCGACCTGTTCGGTGGAGACCCGCCACGCCTCGTAGCGAGCCGGCAGCTTGTCACCGTCCGATAGGCTTTGGCGTAGTACCTCGTAGTGCTCTGCATCGTACCAGGGCAGGCCAACGCGACGAGGACGGCTCATTATGGGCTTTCGGCTGAATGTCGTCGGATTGAAGATCGCCACATGCGGGATGTCTTCTTAGGAACGGATCTTCCCGCCATGAGGTTGCAGGGAGAGTACCAAGGAGAAAAATATGCTGACGGGTAGCTTACTGTGGCTTTTGGGCGTGCCGATCCCCGTCCTCATCTTGATTTGGTTCTTCTTCCTTCGCGGACGGTAGGGATAGTCAAGCGTCTCGGAAACGAGGCGCCTTTTTGCTGCATCGTGATCCTCAGGATCGATGAAACGAGGCAGGCAGATGGCGAGAGAGTACCGGCTCAAACCGACCGTCGAGATCGCAGAGGGTGTAACCCTCGACAAGCCTGGCATCTACGAGTGGGCCATCACCTACCCAGATGGCTCGATCCGGCGCTACGTCGGGAAGTACACCCGCCAAAGCCGCCCGATGCGCGAGTACCGTGCCAACGTCCAACGCATCCTCGATGGGCGCCCCTATCGCAAGGCATCGCCAGATGGGTTCCGGCAGGTACATCACGAGCTGGCGAAGGCCGCGAGCGATGGACGTGCAGTCGTCCTCACGATCCTTGAGAACGCCCTGCCAGAGGATCTGAACCGTCGAGAGCAGGCACTCATCCGTGAGCGAGGCGCGACCTTAAATGGAAGCGGGGCTCGATCTGCCGTCACGCCGTAAACGGCCCCCTCACTCTGCCTTTGCGCTCAGCGCTCGATGCACTGAGCCTTTGCCGATGCCGAGCCTCGCTGCGATGGCGGCCATGGATAGCCCCTCAGCAGCCAGCGCCTTGATCTCTGCGGTCTTGGCGCGAGCTGTGGGCTTCCGGCCCTTGTAGGCCCCTTCTGCTTTTGCCCTGGCGATCCCCTCGCGCTGTCGTTCCAGCATCATCTCCCGCTCGAACTGCGCGACACCGCCGAGGACGTTCAGCATCAGTTTGCCGGTTGGGGTCGAGGTATCAACGCCCAGGTTCTCGATACGGAGCGCGATGCCCTTGGCATCGAGCTCCGCGAGGATGCTGCCGAGATGGGTGACCGAGCGAGCGAGGCGGTCGAGTTTCGTCACCACCAGGGTGTCGCCGTCGCGGCAGAACGCGACGGCCTCTTGTAAGGCCGCACGCTGGCCGACAGACGAGACCTGCTCCCGGAACAGCCTCTCACAGCCAAGGGCCGTCAGTGCCCGAATTTGGGCATCCAGGCCGGCTTCCTGTTCCAGCGTCGACGTGCGGGCGTATCCGACGAGCATGCTTGCGTCCCACTAGGTCCTAGGACCTAGTGGCGGCGCGCGTTCCAAAAATCAAATCCTAAGTTAATGGAACCGGGAGGAGACCGGGCTGGAACGTTCCACAAGGGCAAGGTCTAGTGGAACGATCAGCGGATTGAGCTGGATGACGAGTCTAAGAGACTGTTGCTGAAGGCTCCACCGGGCTGGCTGCCGCCTGTACTCAGCACCCTCAACCATGGGTTTGACGAATCCACTGAGTCTCTGCCAACAGGTACACGTGAGCATCGATACAGAAGCCGACACCTGCCGTAAATTCGTCGTCCCGCGCTTACAGGCAGCAGGCTGGGATGCTGCACCTTGCTCTATCAACGAGCAACGTCACTTTACCAAAGGTCGCGTTCGTTTCGTGCGTGGTGAGCCTAGACGTGGCAAGGCTAAGCGAGCCGACTACATCCTACGTTACAGGCCAGATTATCCGATTGCAGTTGTTGAGGCCAAAGCAGCCTATAAGCAGGCGGCCGATGGTATTCAGCAGGCTAGGGACTACGCCACCACGCTGGGACTTCGCTTCGCATACGCCACCAACGGTCATGCAATTATCGAGATCGATCTTGCTGCCGGTACAGAGCGTGAGCGTTCGGACTTCCCTACCCCCGCTGAACTTTGGTCACGGGAGCGCACCGGTCTCGGACTTACCGACGACGTCGCAGCCGAACAGTTACTCACTCCTGGACTCGAAGACCCCATCAAGCCGCTGCGTTACTATCAGGAAATTGCGGTTAATCGTGCTCTCGCCGCGATCCATACAGGTCAGCAACGATCTCTCCTCGTCCTTTGCACCGGGGCGGGCAAGACGGCCATCACGTTCCAAATTGCTTGGCGCTTATGGTCTTCCGGGTGGAACCGCCGCGGTCAACATAAGAAGCCTAAAATCTTGTTCCTTGCCGACCGTAAGGTTCTTGTTGACGACCCAAAGGATAAGGATTTTTCGCCCTTCGGCGATGGCCGTTTCAAGATTGAGGGCGGCGCAATCAGCAAGAGTCGGGACATATACTTCTCGACTTATCAAGCCATTGCCGAAGACGAGAACCGACCGGGCCTTTATCGTGAGTTCGGCCACGATTTTTTTGATCTGGTCATTGTTGACGAGTGCCACCGCGGCAGTGCTCGCGATGACTCCAACTGGCGGGAGATCCTCACATTCTTCGAGCCTGCCTACCAAATCGGTCTTACCGCCACGCCAATTAGCGAGGCAGAGCGCGACACCTACAACTACTTCGGCCAGCCCCTCTACACCTACAGCCTGGCTCAAGGCATAGAGGACGGTTTTCTTGCCCCTTACCGGGTCCACCGCGTTGTGACCGACTACGATGCCTCTGGTTGGCGCCCTAGCCGTGAAGAAGTCGATCGCTTTGGCCGCGAAATTCCAGACACGCTTTATGGCACTAGTGACTTCGAGCGGAAGGTGGCGCTCAAGGCGCGTACCGAGGCGATTGCTCGTCATCTGACCAGTTTTCTGGAAGGCACAGACCTTTTCGCCAAAACAATCGTATTCTGTGTCGACCAGGATCACGCTAGCGAGATGCGAAGCGCGCTTGTACGCCTCAATGAGGACCTTGTGCGCCTTCATCCCGACTACGTCTGCCGCGTCACCTCTGATGAAGGTCAGATCGGTCGTAGCCATCTTTCGACCTTCCAGAATGTCGACGGGGACACGCCGGTAATTCTTACTACCTCACAGATGCTTACTACTGGCGTAGATATTCCTACATGCCGCAACGTGGTGCTTGCTCGTGTTGTTGGCTCTATGCACGAGTTTAAGCAGATTATTGGCCGTGGGACGCGCATGCGAGAGGACTACGGCAAGCTGTTCTTCAACATCATTGATTACACCGGCACAGCCACGCAGATGTTTGCCGACCCAGAGTTCGATGGTGATCCAATCGCAACCACGCGCACCGAGATCAACGCCGAGGGTGAGACCGTCGAAACTGACATGGTTGAGGCGGAGGCGACTCCAAGTGCTGAAATAAAGACTGGTAGCTCGCTGCCGTCTGACACTGAAACAGGTCCACCTCGTAAGTTTTACGTAGACGGCGGTGAGGTCGAGATAATCCAGCACCTCGTTTTCGACCTCGACCCTGATGGTAAGCGCCTTAGCTGTCGCAAGCTCACGGACTGGACCGGTGAAAAGGTACGGGTGCTTTATCCCACCCCAGATGCTCTAAAGGCCGAATGGATACTGGCAGACAAGCGCCAAGCCATAGCTGATGCACTCGCTGAACGCGGTATCGATCTAGACATGCTGGCAGAGGATGCTGGCCGCCCAGACGACGACCCCTTCGATCTTCTCTGCCATCTCGCCTGGAACGCACCTCAGCGCACCCGGCGCGATCGGGCCGAACAGATGCGTAGCGAGGCAGGTGACCTGTTCGATCGCCACGGACCGGATGCTCGCGCCGTCCTCGACGCTCTCCTTGATAAATATGCCACGCATGGGGCGATGCAGCTCGTCATACCCGATGTGCTCAAGGTTGAGCCCTTGAATGCCTTCGGCAATCCAAGCGAGATCGCAGGCCGCTTTGGCGGACCGCTTGCCTTGCGAGAAGCCTTGGACGAGATGACCCGCCGCCTCTACGCGGCCTGAGGAGAAAATCGCATGTCGCGGGGCAGGAAGCCAAGCGCTACGCCGAAGACGACGGCCCAGCGTCTTGACGCTATCGTGAAGTCTGCCCGGACGATCATGCGTAAAGACAAGGGTCTTAACGGTGATCTTGATCGTCTGCCCATGCTCACTTGGGTGATGTTCCTGAAGTTCCTAGACGACATGGAGCGGATCGAGGCGGACGAGGCTGTGATGGAAGGGCGTGCTTTCCAACCTGCAATCGAGCCGCCTTATCGCTGGCGTGATTGGGCTGCGGCGCCGGATGGCATCACTGGGCCGGATCTGCTCAGCTTTGTCACCGCTGAGGAAGCCACTCGCCTCGATGGTACCAGAGGCCCTGGCTTGTTCGCCTATCTGCGTGGGCTGCGAGGCCGGAGTGGTATGCGTGACCGGCGCGACGTTGTCTCCACTGTGTTCCGCGGTCTTCAAAACCGTATGGAGTCCGGATATCTCCTACGTGACGTAGTCAATCTCGTCCATGCCATCCACTTCGATGCCTCTGACGAGATCCATACCCTCTCGCGCCTCTATGAGGGTTTGCTTCGCGAGATGCGCGATGCGGCTGGGGACTCTGGCGAGTTTTACACGCCTCGTCCCGTCGTTCGTCTCGTAGTCGAGCTACTCAATCCCCGCCTCGGCGAAACCGTGCTTGATCCTGCCTGTGGCACAGGCGGCTTTCTAGCAGAAGCCTTTGACCATCTTTCCGCGCAGGCCAACACGGTCAAGAAGCGTGAGCAGGTCCAACGCGGTAGCTTGCGCGGCGGGGAGGCTAAAAGCTTGCCATACCTACTCGCCCAGATGAACCTACTCCTACACGGGCTGGAGGCCCCCGTTGTCGACTACGGCAACGCGCTACGCTTTCGTCTCGCCGAAATCGGCGAGGGCGACCGCGTCAACGTCATTCTTACCAACCCCCCTTTTGGTGGCGAGGAAGAGGCGGGCATCCTTACTAACTTCCCCGACGATCGCCGTACCGCTGAGACTGCTCTCCTGTTTCTACAAGTGATCATGCGCCGCCTAAAACGAGGCGGTCGCGGTCGCGCCGGCATCATCGTGCCCAACGGTCTGCTGTTCGGTGATGGTATTGCTGCTCGCATTAAAGGCGACCTTCTAAGCAACTTCAATTTACATACAATCGTACGTCTACCTGAAGGCGTGTTCGCCCCCTACACAGACATCTCAACCAATATCCTATTTTTCAACAGTTCAGGGCCGACTGAAACGATTTGGTACTGGCAGCAGCCCTTGCCCGAGGGGCGGCGCAAGTACACCAAAACCATGCCACTCCAAAGTGATGAGTTTGCTGACCTTCGGTCATGGTGGGACGATCCGCAGGAGGGGCCGAACGCCTGGTGCGTGGCGGCCGAAGACATCTTGAGCCGGGACGAAGCCGGCCGTGTGATTTCAGCCAATCTTGATCTTAAGAACCCACGCGTCCGCAATGAGGCTGATCATCGTGAGCCGGGGGAAATCGTATTGAGCGCTTTGGCCAAACAGCGTGAGGCGCTGACCATCCTTGAGGAACTACATAAGTTAGTGGCTGAGGGTCACGAAACGGTTGACGCGTGATGAGGACAAGCTGGCCAGTTGTGACGCTAGGTGAGGTCCTGCGCCACCGGAAGCAATTCATCACCATTGATGACGCTCAGGTTTATAAGCGCTGCCGTGTCCAGCTTGCTGCCCGCGGTATCGTATCCCGAGACGTAGTTGCTGGGAGCGATATCAAGACAAAGGAGCAGCAGGTCTGCCGGGTTGGCGACCTTTTGGTGGCTGAAATCGACGCCAAACAGGGTGGATACGGCCTTGTGCCACCCCAGCTCAAGGATGCAATCGTCAGCAGCCACTATTTCCTTTTCGAGGTAAACGAGGCTCGGCTCGATCGTCGCTATCTCGCTTGGTTCATCAAAACTCCGCGTTTTGCGAGACAGGTGAGTGCTCAAGGATCGACGAACTACGCGGCCATTCGACCATCCCACGTCCTTGGCTACGAACTTCCCCTCCCACCTCTTACTGAACAACGTCGTGTCGTAGGCTACCTCGATGCTGTAGCTAATCGAATAGATTCGTACCGACACGCGGCATTGACGATTGACTTAGAACTCAATGCTACTGCAGCCTCAGCTTTTGAACGTATTACGCGCGGCGTGCCTTATGCCCGCATGGGTGACGTGGCGCCTCTAGTCCGGCGTGAGGTCGCGATCGATCCGGACGTGAGCTATCCAGAGCTAGGTATTCGCTCGCACGGTAAAGGTACTTTTCACAAGCCGGCCATTCCTGGGATTGAGCTTGGATCGAAGCGTCTGTTCCGCGTCGAGCAAGATGATCTCGTTTTCAACATCGTGTTCGCATGGGAAGCTGCAGTCGCTATTGCAACCTCAATGGATCACGGTCGCTTCGGTTCTCACCGCTTCTTAACCTGTGTGACTGACCCGAGCTATGCTATAGCTTCATTCCTGCGCTATGCTCTTCTCACGCCTGAAGGTTTACAGAAGCTCGGTGAAGCTTCACCAGGAGGCGCCGGTCGCAACCGAACGCTTGGCCTTCATGCTCTTGCTAAAATCGAGGTTCCACTTCCATCCCTCGATGCTCAACGCTGGTTTGATACCATCCAAGGGCACGTAGATACCGCCCGTGTACGGGCAAAGGCAGCCGAAGCTGACCTTGCTTCTCTAATTCCCTCTATTCTCCATCGTGTTTTTGACGAACAGGTTGAGACTATTTCCGCAGTGAAAAATTTGGTTGCCGCTGAATAAGCGGCCCGTAGGCTACACGCGGTTTTAGGTGCAAGAAGCTCCGCTCCCCTGTCGCCGCCTCGGCTACATGGTCGATCGCGTTCAGCAGCTCGCCGAGATCCTGGCTGGCCGCGGGCTGAAGCAGGACCCGCCGGGCCGTTGTACGGCCCGCGAGGAGCTGCGCTTCGGTCAGGGGATCGAAATCAGGGCGTCCTAAGCGCTTCTTGCTCATTGCTCCTCCGGATCGCTGACCGCTCCAGCGGCGGCGGTTAGGGCCGCTGTCAGCATACCGATGAAGGCGGCTGTGATCACCGCTTAGGCCTTCTCGATTTTGGCTACGAGCCGGCCGAAGCCTTCGCGGTAGGACATGCGCTCGGCTTCGCACCACTCCACGAACTGGTTGATATCGGTGATGGCGGCCCGGAGGTTGAGCTGGTCGGTCGGCTCATCGACGGCGATCCGACGCTTCCGGCGGGTCGGCACTTCACGGCTCGGGAAGCCGAGCTTCTCCGCTACCCGGTCAATCTCCCGGGCGACAGACGGCGCGGGCTCTGAGGCGCTGGGCTGGATCTCGGCCAGCTTGCCGAAGCCGAAGGAGGGCTTGGTGTTCACGCGGCTACCTTCACGTTCAGGCTGCTGACCAGCTCAATGATCTCTTCCGACAGGCGCTCAGCGTTGTCCTGCGCTGCGGGGAGCCCGTTCACGAGGGAAGGGTCGAGCTCAGCGAGCGAGCGGCTGTACGTGAACATGCTCTTGTAGGCAGCTCGCTCGTTGAGATGGGTTGTCAGGACCGGGATACCCGCCCCTCTCAGCTCATCGATGATCATCTTCTCGTTGCGGGTTGGGATCGCTGGCGAAGTCCGCGTGAACAGCACGCGGAACGGGATCGACCGGCCAACCACCTGCTCCTCCTCCTGCACCAGGCTGACGGCGCGAGCTGCTTGAGCCGCGTCGACGGCGCTGGCTTGCATCGGGATCAGCACCAGGTCGGAGCGCATGATGGCGCGCGAAACCATACGGCTCGCCGTGCCTTCGAGGTCGACCAGCACGAACTGGCGCGCGGCACGCTCGGCGTCGATCGCCGAGACGATGCCGCTTTCACCGACGTCGCCAAGCACCTTCATGGCCGTCGCACTGCCGCCGCGGGCCCAGGAGGCGATTGGTCGGTTGGGGTCGCAGTCGAGCATGGTGACGGTCGCGCCATGCGCGGCCAGCGTCGTGCCGAGGACAAGTGCTGTGGTCGACTTGCCTGCCCCGCCCTTGGGGTTCGCCACCGATATGACCGGCATGCCTCTGATCTCCTGCCGAAGCGTAGGGTCCGACAGGGTAGTAAGCGGGCGGTTACCGAAGGGTTAATCCCCTCCTCGACCCTATGCGGTGCTTGGATGCTGCACCGGATGCGCGGATGCTGGAGCGGAGCCTACGTTCGCCCTCGATAGGGTCTGCTACGCAATGATAGCTATCGGTAGCATCGGCGGGCAATTCGACCATAGGCGCCGGCTCTCGGCCCCGCTAAGCTCTGATCGGAGTGACGGATTTCCGTTCTAGAGCGCCATGCCGATCAAGCCCGAGTTCCGGTTTTTCTATCCGATCGACTGGCCGCAGCTCTCACGCCAGATCCGGTTCGTGAGAGCGAAGGGCTCGTGCGAGCAGTGCGGCCGGCCCCACGGCCGGATCGTGCTGCACCTGGGCGACGGGCGCTGGTGGGACGCCGAGGCCGGCCGGTGGCGCGATGGCAAGGGCCAGCCGCTCCGGACGCAGCCTGCGGCGACCGAGATCACCGCCGCCGTGCGCCGGACCCGGGTCTACCTCGCGACCGCGCATCGGAACCACGACACGAGCGTGAACGGCCCGGGCAACCTGGCCGCCTGGTGCCAGCGCTGCCACATCCTGCACGACGCGCCCGAGCATCGCCGGAGACGGCACGCGACCCTGCATCGGCGCCGAGCCCTCGGAGACCTGTTCCTCGGCAGCTACGGCTGAAGGTGGTCGGTATGCCGCGCTGAGTAGTGCGCGAGGGGCCGTTAACCCTACCCCGTTGACTGGCCTCGCACTGGCAGCGATGGTGCCAGCTTCGCGCCCCAATGGCGCGTGCAGAGAGTCGACAAGACGATGTAGCCCGAAAACGCAGAAACCCGCCGGTTAGGGCGGGTTCCAGGTCAAGAGCCAGGGGCTCAAGAGGTTCGTCATTTGGCGATGCGATCCTCCCCCAGCCCCCTCCGGAAGTCAAGGCGATGAACAGGATTTCTGTTCACGCGAGCGGCTGCCTTTTGCCCTGTGATCCATCCCCACCCTGCGGGTCTGCCGACCTGTGAGGATGAGACATGCACGCAGAGCATTTGCGGGCAGCCATCATGGCTGCGCCGAAGGACCGGCTGCCAGGGATGGCGCAGGAGATGTGGCAGGCGTTCAGCGCAGGCAGGTTGACCGAAGCCGAGGCTGAAGACCTCGGCGGCCTGATCGCCACCCGACAGAGCAAACAGACCACCACACCGACCCCGCGAGTTCATGTAGGGTCCCGACCGCGATCTGATGCCTCGATGGAGAGGCGGCGCCGTTGGGCCGCTTCCGGGCGGATGCCACCTGGGGTCGCCTGCCGATTCACCCTGGCCGAACAGGCGGTGTTGGCCGTCGTCTCGGCCGAAACCGCCAAGCGCGGCGACTGCCGGCTCTTTCACGGGGCGATAGCGGCCCTGGCGGGCGTGGCCGTCTCGACCGTGCGGGCAACCCTGCGCCGAGCCCGTGACCTCGACTTCATCACCAGCGAGGAACGTCGATCCTCGGCATGGCGCAACCTGTCCTCAGTCGTACGGATCGTCTCCCGGGAATGGCAGGCCTGGAACCGTCTAGCGCGCGACGCAGGAGGGCAGGGGGGTGCTGATATTTCCGCGGAGCGCACGTCTACTCAGGTTTCAAACAGGAGGCCTGAGAGAGCTTTCCGAACGTCTGAAGGGGCTTTCGAGAAGAGGAGAAGGCGATTGACCGGAAGGCCCTATCAGCAGCCCGGCGCGGGTCCGATCCGGGAGGCCAAGTGATGGCGAGGCAGGATGACGATGCAGACCTAATCGCCCTCGGCGCGCAGCTCGACGCCTACGACCAAGCCGTCTGGGAGTACTCGGCAAGTGGTGCGTCAACCCCGGAATATGAGGCTGTTGAAGAAGACCGACTCGCTGCCTGGAGCCGTGTCCTCTTCCCAGCAATCGCGGCAGCCTGGGCAAGAACGCCTGCCGGGTGGCGCGTGAAACTCCAGGCCGTCGAGCACATGAACCGCACAGGCGATCTCACTCCAGCCGATCGAATCGCTGAGACCACGAACGATGCCGACGCGCTCGCCTGGGCCATCGTGCGCGACCTCCTCGCGGAGCGGGCAGCGGTCTGAGAGTTAGGGCGGTACCGTCGATACAGTTAATTTCTGAGAGGGTGGGAATGATGGGCGGTCAGCAAGCGCAGCTGCCGGATTGGATCGCATGGCTTCAAGCGCTGTCAGTGCCGTCGCTAGGCTTGTTCGCGGCCTGGATCGGTTACCAGCAATGGCGAACCGCTGCTCGCAAGGTTCAACTTGACCTCTACGACCGCAGATTTGCGATCTACGACCAAGCTCGCGATGCTTTATTCCCAATTATGAGATCTGGTAAATCAACTTTCGATGATATAGGTGCTTTTGCTACGGCTGTAAGCAATGCCAGATTTATGTTTGGTAATGACGTGGTTGAGAAATTTGATAGAATACAAATAGCTCTCGGCGAATTGATGATGCATAGCGACTCAATGAATAGTGGGCCGCCATATAAACAGGAAGATATTACGGGTAGGCGTGATCGCTCTCTAGAAATATCTACTTTCTTTAATGATCTTCCAGACATCATACTCCCATATATGCGTCTCGATCATAAGGCTGACGGAAACCTAGAATTATTTAGCGCACTGCCTACCCGCATAGCCGGTAGTATGAACCGCATTGTGGGATACTCCCGGAGTCAACTTCGGATCGCGAAGGAGTTCTGGATGCCGTGAAGGCTATCGGACTGGATTAGGCTCCGCTAGAGCGGCGCACCAATAAATCTTGGTGGCGGGAAGCCTAGGCTCTGGTCAGCTTGTCTAATTAGGCATTGCGTATGAAACTGGACCCCGGGGGGAAGCAGAGGAAGCGACTATGCGAGAAACCGATCGGTTCGAAGCGCGCGGCACCAGTGGACGAGTTTATACGATTGTTGAACGTACCACAGAGGTACAATCAAGACCTCTGTCTGGTCGTTCTATTACTATGCCTGGATCAAGGGACTATATCCTTGATACAGGCCAAGACGTTGATCAAGAAGACGATGATGGAAATATTTTTTCAATTATACAGACCGGCGAAGTTCTGACGCGCATTTAGGAGCGCAAGACGAGGAGAGGCCAGTCCATCTAGACCGGCCACGTGCTCGACCTATGCGATGGTCTTGGTAGGCGTTGCGCCAAGAAGCGCAGGCGGGAGCTTCGTCCCCTCGTCCGCCTTCGCAGCCTTCCTCGCGGCGCGCTCGGCTGCCGCGCGGATCTGGCGGGACGAAAGCGTGCCCTTCGTCGCGGCGTTGCGCATTGCGGGATAATCGATCCGCCCATCAGGCTTGTAGAGGAAGACGGGGCGAGGCGGTGTCACTGGAGCACCCCCGTGCCGGCCGGCGGCTCCGCGAGAAGGGCGTGCACGGCGATGGCGATCTCCCCTCCCATGCCCACGGCCATATCCGCCGCGAAGTCCCGAACGTCAGCGGCCGAGGCGCCAGCATCCCGCGCCAGGACCTCCACCAGGACGCGGACAACGACGCCTTGCGTTGCAGTCGTCGCGGCCTGGGCTACGGCGGTGTCTGCGAGCTGCATGGCCAAGCGTTCCAGGGTCTCGATCCGTTCGGTCGACATCACTAGTTCCCGTTGCTCGTGACGCCATCCGAGAAGGAAGGCGACCCGAGACGGCTCCAGCTCCGGCCCTGAATGTGTCCGTTCGCATTAACCCGGGAGATGGCCGTGTTGGCGCTGCCGGCCGCGCTCTGCACCGCCTGGAGGACCGCGAGCGCTTCCTTGCCCTTGGCGATCAGGACATCCAGGCCGCCCGTTGAGACCTGGGGCGATACCAGAGTGGAGTTGAGGCTTTCGAGGCTGGCCTTCGCGCTATCCGCCTTCGGCCCGACCCCCTCAATGCTCGATGTGTCGACCTGGGGGGCGACGGTCTGGGAACCGACCTCGGCGAGCTTTGCCCGGGCTTCGTCCGCCCGAGTGTGCAGCCGTGAGAGAGCGCCTTCCCCTTCCGTGGTCGAAATCACAGGAGCCGGCACCGCTGCGGGGGCAGCCGCCGCCCCGACCGGTGCCGTGATCGGGGACGGAGCCACGTTCCCGGCCGTCCGGCCGCCCAGCATGGCCGCATCGCCCGGGCGGGCGACGGCAGCCTTCGGACGCCCGTCGAGCCCCGGCAGTCGAGGGATCGGCGCCTGGGGCATCCCTGCGGTGCCCGGCGGAAGCGAGCCGTCCCGCTGCCCGAAGACAGAGGGCAGGGTCCGCTTCAGCCATTCCCGTGCGAAAGGCTTCTCCGGGGCCATGCCCTCCATCGGGTTCGCGTCGGGCGTGAAGCCCGTCGAGGCATCGAAGGCGGCGGCCCCGCGCTCCTGAAGAACCTTCGGCATCTGCTTGGCGGCGATGTTGGCTGCGATGCCACCGATCGCGAGGGTGCCAAGGCCGACACCGGCCGTGCCGGCCGCGGCGGCGCCGGCCGCGATGGCTGCGCCCTTACCGGTGGCTATGCCCGTTGCCACGCCTGTCGAGGCACCTACGAGCAATGCTGTTCCAGCGGTCTCCGCAGCTTTCCCCGTGAGCCATGCTGCGCTCGCCCCGACCGCCAGGACCGAGTTCGGCAGCTCCGCGAGAGCCTGCGTCGCCATCGCGGCGGCGTTGGTCAGGCTCGTCAGGAAGCCGCCGTCGCCCTCGCCGTTGTTGTCAAGCGAGCGGCCGACCGAGGTTTCGAGGTTCTTCTTCGAGCCCTCCAGGCGGCTGCGGGCACCGTCGTAGCCGGCCATCCGCGCCTCGGAGACCTTCGAGGCACGCCCCTCGGCGTGCTTTTCCAGCGCGTCGAGGATGTGGTTGTAGGCCTCCGGATCGCCGTAGGCCGAGGCGATGCGGGCGCCTTGCTTCGAGCCGAACAGCGCGTTGGAGAACGCGATGTTGCCCGGGATCTTCCGCAGCATGGCTCCGATGAGGCTGTCGACGTCGACCCCCCGCATCGAGGCATCACGGAAGCGGTTCGCCATGCCGGCGATCGACTGCTTCGACTTGGCGTCCTTCTTCCCCAGGCTCTCGCCAAGGGCGTCCATCACGGCGGGCGTGAACTTGGATGCGTCTTTAATGAGATCCTTGTCGGTGAAGATCTTGCCGAGCTTCTCCTTGGCCTGATCGTTCAGCCTGACGCCGTAGCTCGACGCCACGTTGCCGGTGAAAGCGTTGAGGTCGAGCTGGTCGGGCGCCTTCTGGTAGTCCGAGTAGTTGAGCCCGTTGGCGCGAAGGGTCTCCTTTGCCTTCCGGGTCGGCGCGGTCGCGTTCGAGATGAGCGCACGCCAGGCGGTGCCCATCTGGGCGCCGTCCATGTTGGACTTCTTACCGATCGCCGCAAAGGCGAGCATCTTCTGTTCGCTGACGCCGGCCAGACGGGCCGGGGTCGCGCCGTAGGTGTAGGCCTGCCTGATGTCGTCGGGCGTCATGCCCGACGCCTTGGCCGCCGTGACCTGTATGTCCGCGGTCTGCCGGGCGGACTTCGATGCAGCCTCGACGGACGAGATGTCCTTCTTGAAGCCGAAGATGCCGCCTTCGAGCTGCTTGACCGCCTCCGGGATGCCGAGCGACGTCGCCTGACCGAGATCCTTGGCGGCCGGGATCATCCCGAGCACCTGATCCTTCGTCAGGCCACGAGCGGCCAGCTCGCGCTGCGCTTCGAGCACCTTGACGTCGTTGTACTTCGACGTGGCGCCAAGGTGGATCGCCTGATCCACGAGGGGGCGCTGCTCCTCGTCGGAGAGGCCCATCACAACGCCGCCGAACCGGCGCTCGCTGTCGTACTCGCGATAGGTCTCCAGGGTCTCCTTCGTGCCCTCGTGGACCTTGTGCCCGAGCGCGAGGCCACCGATGCCGAGGAGCGCCTTGCGGGCCTGGGCCTGATCGGCCTTGGCCTGCTTCTTCGCCTCAGACGCCGCGATCTCGGCGACCTCGGCCTCGGCGCGGGCGCGCCGGGCCGGCTCGCTCATCCCCTCGGTCAGGCGCCGGCCGCCCTCGATGTCGGCGGACTGCCGGCGGCCCGCCGCGCCCATGCCGGACGCCATATCCCGGCCAGCCGTCCGGCGGCGCGAGGCCTCGGCGGCGACGGCCTGTTCGCTATCGGCCCGGCCCCGGCGCCCCTGGTCGACGGCCTGGCGGATTGCTGCGCTGTTCGTACGGCGGGCCTGAGCAACTGCCTCCCGGGCCGCCGCCCGGCGCTCTGCCCGAGTGCCCTCCGCGCCGTGAACGGTCGCGCGGAGCTGCGCTGTCGCCCGGCGGCGGGTCTCGACCGCGCTCGACGCAGCGGCAACCCGGACCTCGTCATGAGCCGCGGCTTGCTGGCGGATCGCCGTTGTGGTGCGCTCCATCTGGGTCCGGAGACCCGCCTGGACCTGGGCGATCTGGTGAAGCGGCGTGCCGGTGCGCTCAAGCTCCTGCCCAAGGGCCCGGACGGTCGTCTTCTGCGCCTGGAGCGCCTCCTGGGTCCGGCCGAACGTGCGGGTCGCGGCGGTGTGGGCCCGGGCGGCGCGCCGCAGGGCAGCGTCCGCCTCGGCGACCATGCCGGAAGCCTGGAAGGCCGGGTAATTCGCTGAGCCCGAGGCCTTCGACCGATCGAAGAAGGCCTTCTTCCGCTGCGCCTGGGCCAGGGCGACGGTGGTACGCTCGACTTCCTGTCGCGCAGCGCGATGGCCGGCGCCGAGGGCCTGAAGGGCACGCGTTGCGTTCTGGTAGCCCTCGACCCGACCCGCGGTCGCTGAGAGCTTCTCGAATTGCCGGACGAGCCCGGCGGTGCCGGCGTTGGCGCGGAGCTTCGAAAGACCCTGTGCGTCCGTACCAAGCCGGCGGGCAGCCTCGGCATCTGCCTTTAGCTTCGCGGCGAAGCCGGCATCGTCAACCCGTAGGCTGAGGGTACTCGTCAGAGTAGTCATGGCGTGACGCCAATCGGAGCGAGGCGGATCAGTGCGCCAGCGGCGTAGGGGAACTGCATGGTCATGCCGCCGTGCACCCCGTAGTGGGCATCGTTGATGCGGACCCGTGCCCCATCAAAGCCCCCTCGTGTCTCGTCCGGCTCGCCCACCATGTTCGCCGCAGGCGGGTTGAAGGGCGTACCATCGGCGCCACGGCATTCGCCGATTGCAGCCACCAGTTCCAGGCGAGCATGCGGCGCTGGGATGACGGGCACGACATCGACCGGCGCCTCATGGACGAAGGCACCGCCCTCCCACACCACGACATCGAATGATGCGTCGACCGACGCTCGCCCAAGAACTCTGACCCCGACCGTAGACATGCTGACCTCCTGGATGTGAAAACGCCGCCGCCATGCGAGGACAGGACGGCGGCGCGGCTGCCTGCCTCTCGGCGGCGCTCCACCGACGCACTGGCCGTTCCAGAGCATGCGTCGGATCGGAAAAGGTGCGGTCTTGCCTGCCTTGTCCGCCTTGCGTCGTTCGGGGCGCGGAGGCAGGCTGTCGCTATTCAGTGGACCGCGGCACCGGCACAAGGATGCCCCGCAACTAGAGCCGCTATGCGCGGCGAAGCTCTGGTTTTCGCGTCACGTCGACTGCGGGACCGAGAGGTACGAACCTCGTGATCGACCGCCGCATGTCCTCGGTCGAAGGATCGCCAGGCCACACGAGATTGCGCATTGAGGCGAGTAATTCTGCCCAAACACCACCCAAGGGAGGACTACCTCGCCAGGCCGAGGTTTCCGGCAGCTCCTCGATCCGCTCAAACTGGCGGCGATGCCGTAGGGTCGTGCTGGTACTCGACGTTCCGACACGCAGATAACCTGAGCCGTCAGACCGGACGGACACCTTCTCCTGGTGCCCCATCGGGTCGCCATAGCCATCCGTCCATAGTTCAACCACCTCAGCGTGGAGGCGCTTCGCGGGTCGGCCAGAGATGTTGAGGAAGTCCTGGCAGAGCGGCGAAAACTCGATGTCGCCAGCATCCCGCACAGCCTTTATCGCGATCTGACGGGAAAGCTCGGCGGCTCGTTCAAGGCCTGCCAGCGCCTGAAACATCGAGCGGATTGCGGGCACATCGTTTTGAACTGCGTCGCGGTATGCGGCCCAGTCCTCATTCGCCTTCACGACGATACCTTCGACCTTCGCACGCGTCTTGGCGTTGCGCGCCTCCTGTTCTGCGGCCTTTGCCTCGGCGATCTGTGTGTCGAAAGCCTCGATGAGGGCGTTCGCAACATCCAGCCGCCGATCGGCATCAGCCTGGACCTGGGCATGAGCGCGCAACGCGTCCGCGTCGGAGTTCAGCAGAGCGGCACGGTACGTCCGCTCTGCCTCAGCGGCCGCGGTTTTGGCTGCACCCAGCTCGGCCTCCGCCCCCTCACGGCTCATCACGGCAGCCGCAAGAGGAACAGGCGTAGTGTCGCGAGCCCGGGTTAGGAGATTTCGAAGCGAGAGGATCTTCAACGCTCAGACCCCCCTTCCCGGAGCCGAGACGCCAGCCTTCGCGTTCATTTCAGCGGTGATCTCGTCCCAGGACACCGCCTCTTGCCGACCGCCCTTGGCGACTGCCTCAGGCTCCAGATCCAGGGGCGTGCGAGCCGACATGCGCGCACCAAACGAGGCGGCAGCGGAAGCATTCGGTGAAGCTTCGGGCGAGGCAGCCATGATCTCGACGGCCTCGTCCAGGCTCAGGCTGGTGGACACCGCCAGCGCTAGAGCCTGACGTTCACGGCCCTGGGCTTCCGGGGCGCCGGTGATCGCCTTGACCCGGGCGCGCTCGTCCGCGCGGATCGCCTTTTCGTCCTCGTCCATAGTGGTCCTGCTTTGCGTTGAGGAAGTGGGGGTCTGAAGAGGGATGCGCCGGGCGGGCCGGGTTCGTCCGCCACTGAGATCGGCAAGGGCGCTCTCGAAGCTGCCGACTGCATCGGCGAGGCCGACAGTGACAGCCTCGGCGCCCATGAAGGTGCGGGCCTCGGTGGCGCGTATGGCCTTCTCGGAGAGCCCCTTGCGGCCGTCCGCGACGCAACTGACGAACATCGACATCAGCCTGTCGATCTCGGCCTGGAAGCTCGCCTTCACGTCATCGCTGAGTGCGGCGTAGGGGTTGCCGTCGACCTTGTGGGCACCGGCATGGATGAAGGTCGGCTTGAGGCCGGCCTTCACCATCGCGGCCTCGCGGTCGACGTGCAGCAGGACGACACCGATGCTTCCGGAGATCCCACTTTCCGTGGTGACGATCCGGGTAGCGGCCGACGCGATGGCATAGGCGGCGCTGCACGCCATGCCGTTCACCACGGCGGTGACAGGCTTCGAAGCAGTCAGATCGCGAACGGCGCGGGCTGTCTCGAAAGCACCGAGGGCTTGGCCGCCAGGGCTCTCCATGTCGAGGAGAACGGCCTTTACCTTCGGATCGGCGCCCGCCTGCCGAAGCTGATGAGCGACACCCTCGTAGGAGATGATGCCGGAGCTGGCCCCGACATAGCTGCCTCGGTTCACGAAGCTGCCGATGAGGGAGATGATCGCGACACCCTCGTCTGTGCGGCTATAGCTCAGCGGTACTCCGCTTTTCCGATCGATGCGGGAGCCGATGAAGCGGCTCGCGTCCGGGACCGAGGTTGGTACGTCGGAGACATCGAGGCCAAGGCGACCATCGAGGGCGGCTACGATGATCGCGAGCTTCTCCGGCGCGATGAGCAGCGGACGGTTGAGAACCTGGTCCGCCAGGTGCGCAAGGGTGCGGCCGGACATCAGGCGTGTCCCACCGGCAGGCTGGCGCTCCGCTCGAACAGCGCCTTAAGCCGCGCCCGCTCGGCGAGTGTGCCATCGATGTAGTTTTTGACGTAGTCCTCGATGAAGCGGTTCCGATCGGCGGGCGTTTTGAGATGACCGCTACGGTTTAGGGCTTCAACGGCCGAGGATCGGGCCCTGAGGTACAGATCGCCGTAAGCTGCTGCGAGAGCTTCAAGGACTGGAAGAGCTGCGGTGTGTTCCATGCCCAATACATGAATGAATTGGGCATACCTGGCACTTCCGAAAATCTAGCGCGAGGCGGCGCAAACCTGGGAATTTCTCTGGTGCCCCGCTCTACGGACCGTTTTGGCGCGTGCCTTCAGCCATTCCAGAAGATCGTCCCGTCCCACAATCCAATGACCAGGGCGGCCTTCTGCTCCGATGCGTCGCCATCCGAAGCCGCGCTCGCGGCAGATGTTTTTCATCGTCTCGGGGGTCACACCAGCAATGCCGGCAGCCTCCTTGAGGGGGAGATACAGCGGGTCGGGTTTAGATCGCAGCATAGCCGCCTTGCGGTTCTCGCTGTCGATGCCATCCAGCTCGCCGGTCAACCGGCCGACGCGTAGAGCGATCTCCGCAAGGTCGGCCGACGCCGTTGCGAGTTCTTCGACCACGACCTGCCGGGTGCGGATCGGTGCCTTACTGGTCATCGACCCGCCCCCTTAGCGCCCGCTCGCTTCGATCCCGCGTTGAGCGCATCGGTGATCTCATTCTCGATACGGCGGCGTAGGGGCAGATCCTTGGTCACGCGGGCGGGAATGCTGAGGAGGTCGGCCTTCAGGCCGCCGGCTGCAGCGTCCAGTAGGTTCATGCAAGCGGACAGGGCATCGGCCTTCAGGCGATCGTTGCGACGAGCGATGTTTGCTTCGATCTCCTGCACACGGACGTCACTGAGCCGATTGGCGGCCGCCACGTTCGTTGAACGCCGATCCGTGTCCTGAAGGTATCGAAGGTAGCCCTGGACGGTGCCCACGAGGTCGTAATGCCCGCCGTTGGACTGAGGGATATGGCCGGCCTGTGCGAGCTGCTGAAGGCGGCGCGGGGTCATTCCGATCATGGCTGCCATCTCGCCGGCTGGGAGGCTGAGGGCAGCCAGGGCGTCAAAGTCATCGGTCATCTGAGTGTGTCCATTTTTTTGAGGTTGGCGCGAAGCGAAGCGCGGTTTGAGAGGGGCGATGGCGCACGATTTGTCCGGGCCTGCGGGCAAGGGCGGAAGGTGCACCGCTTTCCACGGTCCCTAAACGCCCCGTGGAGCCCCGAAGGCGTCAGCCCGCCCCTCAGCGCCGGCCAAGCCTTCCCTGCCCGCTTACGGCCAAGCCAGCGTCCGCAACCGGCATGCAAGCGGGATAGGCCGCGGCAGATCGGCCATGGACACAGCTTCGTGAAACCAAGGTGCGCGGGTTGCATTGGACCCAGCATGCCCGTCGATGACGAAGACGCCTTCCGTGCCCAAGTTGCCCAAGCGCTCGCAAGGGAGCCGTCGCATGCGGATTTGCAGGTGGATCTCGCCGGGCGCATCCTGCGCTGGCTCGCTACCCCTAAGCGCCAGGCGTCTTGGCCTGAGATCCCCTCGGCACCGCCGACAGATGCGGCGGCTGCGTTAGTCTCAGATCCAGAGGTAGAACGGCACCGAGATGGGCAGAACCTGCGCGAGGGCCAGGGCGGCGATGCGAACGCCGGATAAGGCAGGCCCGACAGACCAAGCTCCCATTCGCCGCCTGCAACGGTGACGAGAGGATGGGTCAAACTGTATGGCGCGGGCATGCATACCCGCCAACGCAAGGGGCGGCGCGCTCGCGTCTGCCTCCAGGCAGCGAGAGCGAGCGCGTCGACCCGTCTCGCTCGCACGCAGGGGTGTGATGCCAACGTTATGGTCCTGAGACCCGCGCGGGTCTGCCCTTCCATAGGTCCGGCAGAATGTGGCGCCAGGGTCCGCGTCGAGCTGCCTGTGTCCCCTCCTACGAGATGGTCGGGCGCGGGGGACTGAAGCCCCCGGCCACTCCCGCGAGGCAGGACGAGGCGTTGCGACCGAACGATCCGGAGCGCTGTCCTGAGAGGTAGAATTTGTGAGAGCCCGTGCTGAGGGTGTGGCGCTACTAAGCGAAACGGACGCAAAACGTCACTTTTTGCGCCCGAAACGGCACCCTTAAACGGACGCAAAACGTCATCCATTTGCTTCACCCTTGAGCTTCCGCGCGAGACGGGTGTGGGTTGAAGGCGAGGCGTCGGGGCGAAGCTTCTGCGCTAAGGCCAGGAACTCCCCTTTCGGCGGCACACCCTTCTTGCGGCGATCGAGGCGCCGCCGTTCCGCATCCTTGGCCCGGCGCTTGGCGTCTCTGTCCTTGACGTTCAGGTCGACCGGCTCGGCGAGCCAAAACTGGTAGCGTGCTCGCTGCTCATCCGTGAGGCCCAACAGCTCGCCGAGGAAGCGCGCCGTGATCTCCCCAGAGAAGGCTCGCAGCTCGGCTATCGCTTTCGACCGCCCATCTCTCGTTAGGCCTGGCAGGCGGCGTGGAGCCCACCGGTCGAGGGTGCGATTGTAGTAGAGGTCATCGGCTGCGACCGCGTTTTCGATGGCCGCATACGCCAGGAGGAATTGCTGCGACGCGTAGGGGTCGGTGCACCCATGGCGTCCGTATTCCCCGGACACCATCCGGCGCAGGGCCTTGAGGGCCTTACGCAGTTGCCCGGGGTTGAGGAGCAGGGTCGACCCATCCGCGCCTAGGCGAACAGGTTTCCTGTTTTCCTCTTGGCGAGGGAGGCTCCTCGCGATACACGTCAGGTAGTCGGGTTTAGCGCTCGATCGGGTGAGAAATTCAGGGGCTTCCGGTTGCAGCCGGAGGCCCCTTTCTCGTTTAGATATCCCATCGGCGCCCTTCATCAGGGCATGGGTCATAGTATTCCAGCCTCTTCCGCTCGGATCATGTAGGCTTGGTGAAGTAATTCATTCGCAGATTGTCGCGCTGTTTTCTTCGGCAGCCCACGTGCGATCAAGCGTCGAGCGTATTTCTGGCGCTCGTACTCGAAGACGTCCTCGAAGTTGGCAGCGTTGCCGTCCGGCAGGCGCGCCGTGATGGCTGCCAGCACCTTCGCATTCTTCGAGAACGGAAAGGGCAGGACCGGCGCCGTAGCCTTCAGGTCGCGGCCTGGGCCGACGCGATGGCGCTGAGGGGTCAGGGAGCGGCGGGCGCCCTTCAGGCGACCCGTCGCGGCAATCTCGGCGGCTGACGGCTTACGGGGTTTCCTGGCAGGCTTCGGTGGGATCGGCGGCAACGACGTGCCGGCGGCGTCGAATAGGTCCACGTGATCGGCTCCCTGTTAATTCCAGGGATAAACCTGATTCATCAGTGGCTTACGGGCAAGGGCCTATCCAGCGTTTTGCGCGGACTGTCCCTCGGGAAATTCGCGAGCGCGACGAGCGAACGGACCAGGAGTGATCGACGCTCTTGCCATTCCGCCTCCAGCAGCGTATCTACTTTGTAGACACGTCCGCAGTGCTCCAGGAGGGAGATGCGGGAACTCCTGACCATCCGGGTCGGGGGAGTGTTTGAATGCGCCGCTTGTCTTGAGCCAACCGCCTTGAGCGGTGCCAGGGCAGATACCCAATGGTTCAGTTGGGTCGCGACGCACATGAAGGTGGGTTCGAGTTATGCTCGTTCAATTTTCGAAGTGGGGCAACAGTGTTGCTCTTCGCATTCCAGCGCCGGCATTGCGTGATGCAGGCATAAAGGAGGGGGCCAGCGCGAACTTATCAGTAGAAGACGGAAAGATTATTTTGACACCAACAATCAAACCGCGTCGTCATAACCTAGCAGAGCTATTGGCGCGGGTAACAGAGGAAAATTTGCATGTCCAAGTCTTTGACGGGCCAGAAGTCGGGTCCGAAGTCTGGTAGTACATCCGCTTCGGGAAGCTATATTCCCGAAGCGGGAGATATGGTGAAGGTAGATTTTAGCCCGAGCGTAGGGACGGAGCAGGCATATTATCGCCGTGCGATCGTGATTACGTCCCGCGAATACAATGCGAAGGTTGGTAGGTGTTACGCTTGCCCGACCTCAAATCAGGATCATGGCTATCCTTTCGACGTTCCTCTTCCCAGCGGGATGACGGTTACGGGGGTTGTTTTGTCCGATCAGGGAAAGCCGCTCGACTTTAGGAGCCGCCGCCTGGAATTCGTGGAGTCTGCTCCGCCCGAGGTCCTCGAGGAGGTTCGGACCATGATCGGTACGTTCCTCGAAATTCCTTAGTAGGAAGGCAGGCAGGGGTGCCTCGTAGGCGACCCCTGCCCTTGCCCGATCGTCGGTCTCGCCAAAGCCCTGACGCGGGGTTGTGCGACGTGAGCGAGGCCCTGGGGCCGGCATCTGCGTCGCGCCAAGTGCAAATACCCTGGCGGCCTTGGGCCGACAGGGTGCCGATGTGCGATACCCACGACGATCAACCTGTGCGGCGGCTCTGTTCGGCCTCGGCGCGCCAGGCGTCGCGATCCTGCTCAGCCTGGGCCAGTCGAGCCCTCAAGGCCTCGATCTCGGCGTGCAGCTCGCCTGCGTCGACCGCCAATTCCACGCATTGGTCCTGGGTCTCGGGGGGGGGGGGGGGGGGG
>NZ_JBYSXL010000065.1:0-25845 GCF_058782155.1 Methylobacterium sp. FW306-05-D | reverse complement strand
CCCTGCTCCTGTGCCCCCTGCCCCGACGTCCCGTCCGCATCGAGGTCGCGCGCCCATGATCCCCCTGCCCGAGGCCGCCGAGATCCTGCCCGATGCCGCCGCGGTGGCGGAGGCCGCCGCCGAACGCCTCGTCGCCCTGTGCGCCTCGGCGCCGCGCCGCGAGATCGCGGTCTGCCTCTCCGGGGGCTCGACCCCGAAGCGCCTCTATGCCCGGCTCAGCCAGCCGGCGTACCGGGCACGGCTGCCCTGGGAGCGCCTGCACTGGTTCTTCGGCGACGACCGGATGGTGCCGTGGACCGACCCGGCGAGCAACGTCCGCATGGCGCGCGAGGCCTTCGGCGACGCGCCCATCCCCGAGGGCCACCTGCACGGGATGGAGACGGGCGGCACGCCGGAGGCGGGGGCGCGCGCCTATGCGGAGACCCTGCGGGCGTTCTACGGCGCGGCCGTCCTCGACCCGGCCCGGCCCCTGTTCGACCTCGTCCTCCTCGGCCTCGGCGAGGACGGGCACACCGCCTCGCTCTTTCCGGCCAAGCCGGCGCTGGCGGAGCGCCACGCCTGGACGGCGCCGGTGCCGGAGGCGGGGCTCGCCCCCTTCGTGCCGCGCATCACCCTCACCTTCCCGGCCCTCGCCTCGGCCCGCGAGACCCTGGTCCTCGTCACGGGGGCCGGGAAGCAGGAGCCCCTGCGCCGGCTCGCGCGCGGCGAGGACCTGCCCGCCCGGCACCTGCGCAGTGTTGGCCGCCTCGTCTGGCTGGTGGACCGGGAGGCGGCCGGGGCCTGATCTGCGCGAAAGCAGAGCTTCGCCGTCCCGAGTCGCCGCTTCACTGACAAAAGGGATTGATTTGTCGGTATCGGTGAGCGAACACTTGCCGATTGCCGGAATCTCCCGGTTTCGCAACGCTGTGCCATGGGCGTGGAGTCTTCCGACGGCCTGTCCCGCCGCCCCGCCCCTGCCCGGCGGCCGCGCCGCGCGTCCCATCACCGGATCGGGCCGCTGCGCTCGGTCTCCGAGGCCGCGCCCCATCCGATCCTGCGCGGCATGCGCGCCGGTGCCCTCGCGGGCCTCGCCCTCGTGGCCGTGCTCGGCCTGCCGGTCCTGCTGATCCTCACCGTGAAGACGCCCTACCCGGTCGCGGACGAGGCGCCCGGCCCGGCCCGGGTCTGGGCCGCCGAGCCGGTCGCCCGGGCATCCGCCGAGGCCCTGCCCGCACCGTCGCCGGCATCCTCGCCCACCCCCTTGGCGACTGCGGCACCTGCGGCGAACGCCAGGCCGGCCCCGATCGTCACGGCCGTGGCCGAGCCGGCGGCGATCCCCACCGCCCCCGCGTCCGGCGGCGCCCGCGCGGAGCGTCCGGCCCTCAGCCTCGACCTGATTCCGGTGCTCGACGACGAGAGCGGCGATCTCACCATCGAAGGGCCGGTGGCGCCCGCGGCCCCGGTGGTCAGGCCGGCCCGGCCGGCCCGCGCCGCGGCGGCCAAGCCGCCCAGGACCCCCTGAAACGGCCTCCCCTCCGGCCAGGCCGAAGGCCGCCATCCCGAACCGGTCGGGCCGAGGCCCACGCATGAAGACCCCGCCGCGACGCAGGTCGGGCGGGTCGAGGTCGTCGGACGTCCCGGGTAGGGTCAGGCGGCGCGCCGGACCGGATCGCGGGTGTTGTCGTTGAGGGCGACGAACATGCCGGCGGAGCCCGTATCGGCGGCGACCGGCGGCGCGGCCTCGTCGTCGATCAGCAGGGCCAGCATCGGGCCGATGGCGACGGCGGCCAGGCCGAGAACGAACAGAGACAGCATCCTGGAACCCCCGTGACGGTGCGAATTCTCCTTATCGCACTGCACAACGGAGTTTGGTATGCCTTATACCGCACTGCGGTCCTGCGGCCGGAGCCGGGCTGAAGAACGGACCATCCGGGCCCTGCCGGGCCGATCGGCGCGGGCCCTGCCGGGCGGGTCGGCGCGGGCCTACCGGTGCACCGGCTCGCCGACGATCGGCGGCAGCGGCAGCAGGTAATATCCGCCGACCAGCAGGATGGCCGAGAGGACGAGGCCGAGGGACGAGACGTACAGCACGGTGAAGACGTCGCGGTTCAAGTCGGCCGTCTGCAGCACGACGATCGCGAAGGGAATGCTCACCAGTGCGAGGAGAACGGAGAGGGCCATCTCGGAACCTTTGGCGGAGGAAGGCGGACCGAGCCGGCTCGGAATCGCCCGGGACGCGGACGGCATCGAGCCGGGCTCGGGGCCCGGCTCGAGCGGAGGATATCGCACCGGCCGCTCCCGGCGGGAGGCCGGGCGGCGCCCCGGCCCGCGGGCCGGAGCGCGACCGGGATCAGGCGTGGGCCAGCACGCCGGCCGGCTGCACCACGCCCTGCGCGGCGTGGTGGCGCTTCAACATCGGCCGCAGCACGGCGATGGCGAGGAAGGCCGCCACGAGGTCCATCACCGCCACGGTGTAGAGCACCGTCGCCCAGGTGCCGGTGGCCTGCATCAGCAGGTTGCCCACCGGCACGAACAGCGCGGCGAAGCCCTTGGCGCAGTAGAGCACGCCGTAGATCTTGCCGATGTGCTTGGAGCCGAAGGTGTCGGCGGCGGTGGCGCTGAACAGGGAGTAGACCTCGCCCCAGGCCAGGAACACGATGCCCGAGAGGATGACGAAGGCCCACGGGTTGGTGCCGAAATAGCCCAGTGCCACGATGCCGAGGCCCTCCATGGTGAAGGCGATGAACATCGTCTTCTCACGGCCGATGCGGTCGGAGACGTAGCCGAAGAGCGGGCGCGAGATGCCGTTCATGATCCGGTCGAGCATCAGCGCGAAGGGCAGTGCGGCCATGGCGAAGAAGTACAGGTTGACCTGGAACTCCTTCACGCCGAGATCCTGCGCGATGACGCCGAGCTGGGCCACCGCCATCAGGCCGCCCGTCACCGTGCAGGTGAACATCAGCAGCATTACCCAGAAGACGGGCGTGCGCAGGGCCTCGCGCAGGGTGTAGTCGCGCCGGGTCTGCAGCACCTTGGTGGAGAAGGTGACCTCGCCCTTGGCGGGCGCGCGCAGGCCGAGGGCCGCCAGCATGATGATGCCGCCCTGGATCAGCCCGAAGGTGAAGAAGGCCTGGGCGTAGCTGCCCTGCGCGATCATGTTGGCGATCGGGATGATCGTCAGCGCCGAGCCCGCGCCGTAGCCGCCCGCCGTCAGGCCGACCGCGAGGCCGCGCTTGTCCGGGAACCACTTCAGGGCGTTGTTGATGCAGGTGGCGTAGACGCAGCCGACGCCGATGCCGCCCGCCACCGAGCCGGCATAGAAGCCGGTGAGCGAGGTGGCGTAGGAGTTGATGACCCAGGCGAGGCCGGTCATCAGGCCGCCGAACAGCACCACGCGGCTCGGGCCGTACTTGTCGATGAAGTAGCCCTCGATCGGCGTCAGCCAGGTCTGGACCACGACGAAGATGGTGAAGGCGACCTGGATCGCCGCGCGATCCCAGCCGAAGGTCTTCTGGATCTCGGGAACGAAGAGCGTCCAGGCATATTGTATATTGGCCGCCGCGACCATGCAGGCCACGCCGAAGATCAATTGCAACCATCGATTGACGGATGGCTTCGTCGTAGGGGGCGCGGCAGCAGTCATCGCCATGAGCTCGTTTCCTCGTTCTGCTTGAGACGGGATGCGTTTTGCTGAAGATCCCGATTGAGATGCTCGATTGCGGCCCGCACGCCTGAGGCGAATCCTGCGGTTCACTTGCCGGGCAGCGCACCTGCATTATTTGGTATGCCACGGATCGGTGCAAGCAGAATAATTCTACACTGAACCGCGATTTTTCGGGATTAAACCGGGTGCCGGGCGCGTTTATCGCCTCGGGCCCAGTCCTGGCCCGAGTCGTTCCTGATCAGGGCCCGGCCGATCGCCGGATGATCTCCGGCGGCGTCTTGACTTGCTGTGCTGTGCCTGTCCCCGGGCGCGCCGTTCCTTGGCGGGACTTGGGAGATGGCAGGACTGTGTCGGGAGCGCGGGATCTTGTCGGAGAGTGGGATCGACGGCGTCCCGCTCCGGGCGACCCGGTTTCCTACCGGGGCAGGCGCAGGAGCCGCGGCCGCCAGATGCCGAGCACGACATTGGCCGTCGCCACCGCCAGCAGCACCCAGAGGGTGTTGCGCTCCGGCCCGAGGGTCGCGGCGAGCGTGGCGGGATCGACCCGGCCGGCCAGGGCGAGGGCGCTCTGCTCCGCCTCCTGGCGCATCGGGCCCTGCACGTAGACGAGCACGCCCTCGAACATCAGCACGCCGGTGGCGAGCTTGAGCCAGGCCCAGCCCGCGTTGAGGAAGCCGCGGTTCAGTGTCATGGCCAGCAGGCCGGAGACCAGGGTCAGCGCGAGGCTCGGCAGGACGATCCAGGTGGCGACCGCCCCCATGGCGGCCCGCGCCGCGGCGTAGCCGTCCAGGGCGCTCGGCGACGGCGCCACGCCGAGCATGACCACGAGGGCCGCCATCGCGCCCATGAGGCCGGTCGCCCCCATGGTGTGGAGGAATTTCATCAGGCGTCGCGTCATGCGTCCGGCTCCCGTCGGGACCGGCCGATCCTAAGCCGGACAGGCGGGGTCGCGGTAGGCGGGTCGGACAGGCGCCGCGATCCCGGCTCTCAGCCCTCCCGGTCGGGCGCCACGTGGATGCGGGCGCCGGCCTCGGCCAGGCGCCGCAGCTGCTCGCGCGGCTCGGACGAATCCGTCACCAGGGTCCAGTCGCGCGGCAGCGGCGCCCAGGCGGTCTGCTCGGCGCGGCCGAGCTTGCCGGCATTGGCCAGCACGATCACCTCGCGCGCCTGACGCATCATCAGGGACTTGAGGGCGACCTGGTCGAGGCTCGCCTCGCACAGGCCGCGCCCGGCCACGACGCCGTCGGCACTGAGGATGGCGCGGTCCGCCGTCATCAGGCGCAGGGCCTCGATGGCCAGGGGCCCGACGGTGCTCATGCTGGTGGCCCGCAGGGCGCCCCCGAGGACGACGAGGTCGAGGTCCGGGGCCTCGGCCAGGAAGGGCAGCAGCGCGAGGTTGTTGGTGATGATGCGCAGGCGCCGCTTGGCCAGGAGCTGGCCGAAGGCCGCCACGGTCGAGCCGGCATCGAGGATCAGCGTGTCGCCGTCCGCCACGAGATCGAGGGCGGCGCGGGCGATCGCCCGCTTCTCGGCGCCGTTCACGGCGAGCCGCTCGGTGAGGGTGGTCTCGGGCGGGTGGCGCGTCAGGATCGCCCCGCCATAGGTCCGGCGCACGGCCCGGGTGGCCGAGAGGTGCTGCAGGTCGCGGCGGACCGTGGAGGCGGAGACCTTCAGGCGGGCTGCGACGTCGTCGACGTCGATCTCGCCGACGCTCAGCGCCTCCAGCAGCAACGCCCGACGCTCCTGGCTGCGCATCGACATGGGGTCCTCTGGCTCTCCCGGATCCGGTCCCTCGTCATGGCCGAGGCCGCGGCCCCTGGCCAGGGCGTTTCGCCCGGGCCAGCCACGCGCCGCGGGACGGCCCCAGCCTCAGGCGGCGGTCGATTTCGGGGCGAGGTCGACGGCCTGGCGCAGGGCCTCGATCAGGCTGCGCTCGTCCGCGATGCCCGTGCCGGCGATGTCGAAGGCGGTGCCGTGGTCGACGGAGGTGCGGATCACCGGCAGGCCCACGGTGATGTTGACCCCCGCCTCGAGCCCCAGGACCTTGATCGGGCCGTGGCCCTGATCGTGGTACATCGCCACCACCATGTCGTAGTCGCCCCGCCCGGCGAGGAAGAACAGCGTGTCGGCGGGCAGCGGCCCGCGTACGTCCCAGCCCCTGGCCTGGCAGGCCGCGATGGCCGGGGCGATCTTCTCCGCCTCCTCGCCGCGCCCGAACAGGCCGTTCTCGCCCGCATGGGGATTGATCGCGCAGACGCCGATCTTCGGATTCTCGATGCCCGCCTTCACCAGGACGGCGTGGCCGCGGGCGATGACGCGCTCGACGAGGCCGGGCTCGATCTTCGCGATGGCGTCGATGAGGCCGATATGGGTGGTGACGTGGATCACCCGCAGCTTGGGCGAGACCAGCATCATCGAGACCTCCGGCGTGCCCGTGAGATGGGCCAGGAGCTCGGTATGGCCCGGAAACCGGTGGCCGGCGGCGTGGAGCGCCTCCTTGGACAGGGGCGCCGTGCAGATGCCCTGGGCCTGCCCGGCCTGCACGACCTCCACCGCCTTCGCGATGTAGCGGTAGGCCGCCTCACCGGCCGCCGGCGAGACCTGCCCGAACGGCAGGTCGGCGGGCACCACCTTGAGGTCGAGGCACTGCACCGCCCCGCCGTCGAAATCCGCCGCCGCGGCCGCGGACAGAGAATCGACCGCGAGGCCGGAGCCGACGATCCGGCCGGCCTGCCGCAGGCGCCCGGCATCGCCGATGACCAGGGGCCGGCACGCGGCCTGGACCTCGGCATGCCCCAGGGCCTTCATGATGATCTCCGGTCCGATGCCGGCGGGATCGCCCATGGTGATCGCGAGGGTGGGACGGGTCATGAAGCGGGTCCTTCGGTTCTGGCGGCGCGCAGGCGCTCGCAAATGCGGATGAGGGAGTCGGCGTCGCCGAAGGCGCCGGCCTTGGTGGCGACCGGCACGGCGAGACGCCCCAGGGTCAGGCCCAGGGAGACGCCGGGCTCGATCTCGTCGACGAGGCGGATGCCGTCGACGCCGAATCGCGCCAGCAGCGCGGCGGCGGTCTCGCCGCCGGTGGCCGCCACGGCGCCGATCCGACCCACCGCCGGGTCGAGGGCCTCGGCGAGGCTCCGCGCCAGGCGCGGGCCGAGGGTCATGTCGGGTTCGTCCGCCATGGCGATCTCCACCAGGGCGTCGCCGCCGGTCTCGAGGATGGCGGCGACCCGCCCGGCGAAGGCCGCCCGGTCCGCGCCGCCGCCGAGCAGCGTCTCGGGGCTGACGGGCAGGTGGGTGACGCCCTCCCGCCCGGCGAGCCGGCGGGCGGCCGCCCGGCTCGTGGCCGCCAGGGACCCGACCACGATCAGGCTGCCGAACCGGCTCGGCGCGAGGGACGTGACGACGGGCCGGCTCGCCGGTGTCGTCGGGCCGGCGGCGAGCGCGTGCGCGAGGCCCGCGCTGCCGACGAAGAACGGGGCCGGCGCGATGCCCAGGCCCGCCGCCGCGATCCGGGCGAGATCCGCGTCGGTCTCGGCGTCGCAGACCGCGACGGCCGGCCCCGTTGTAGCGATCCGGGCGAGGGCGCCGGCGAGGTCGGGCCCGCGCACGGCCGCGAGCGGCACCGTCGCGCTGCGGATTCCCGCGGAGGCGAGGACGGCGCCGAGGTCGGCGCTGGCGTAGGTGTGGTCGCGCCGCCAGACCTCCGCCTCCTCCAGCGGGCGGCCGTCGACCCGGACCCGGCCCCCCCGGGTGGTCCGGCCGGTGGCCGGGAAGGCCGGGGCGCAGATGCCGAAGGCGGACCCGTTCCGGGCCGCCAGGACCGCCATGGCGGCGGCGGTCTCGGCGGCGGGCTGGCCCCGGAGCGTCGAGTCGATCTTCTTGAACAGGAGGCGGTCCGGTTCGAGCCAGCGTTCCAGCAGGTTGGCGTGCCGCGCCGCCGCGGCCTCCCCGGACAGGCCGCGGCTGTCGGCGTCGTAGGCCAGCACCGCGAGGTCCCGGTCGGCGACGCCCGCGGCGGCACCCCAGGTCACCGCCGCGTCGAGGCCCCGCCGCCCGAAGGCGATGGCGCAGTCGGCCGCCCCCGTCAGGTCGTCGGCGAGGATGAGCCAGCGGCGGGCCGGATCGGCGGAGGCCATGTCAGCGCCCGGCGACGGGCTGCGCGGGCGCGACGCCCTCCGGGACCTCGGTCTCGGCCACGACCTCGCCGCCGCCGAAGCGCCGGGAGGCCCAGGCCGTGGCGATCGGCACGAGGATTGCCGTGACCACGACGCAGGCCGCCACCAGGATCGTGGCCGGCCCGGCGGCCTCGGCATAGGCCGGGTTGGCGGAGGCGACGATCGCCGGCACGGCGGCGGCGTTGCCCGCCGTCGAGGCCGCGGCGATCCCGGCGACCCCGGTCCCGCCCGTGAGCCGGTCGGCGAAGAACAGCGGGATGCCGGTGACCACCACCACGGCGACGCCCATGGCGAGGCCGAGGAGGCCCGCCTGCCAGACCTTGGTCAGGTCGAGGCCGGCCCCGAGGGCGAAGGCGAAGAACGGGATCATCACGGGAATCGCCCGGCCGAGGAAGGCGCGCATCTCCCGGTCGAGATTGCCGATGATCATGCCGACGAGGAGCGGCAGGATGGCGCCGACCAGGGTCTGCCAAGGAAAGGCCGAGAGTCCGGCGACCCCGAGGGTCACCATGGTGAGGAAGGGGCCGCTCTCCAGGGACATCACGGTGTAGGCCCCGACGTCGCGCGGGCGGCCGTACTGGCCCATCAGCGCCATGTAGAGGCCCCCGTTGGTGTCGTTCATCGCGGCGACCACCGCCAGGGTGGAGAGGCCCGCGAACATGCCGGCCGCGACAGGCGCCTCGCCGAGGACCTGCCCGAAGACCAGCCCGAGGAGGATGGCGATGCCGACCTTCACGATCAGCAGGGTGCCGCCCTTCTTCATGATGTAGGGCGTGGCGCGGAAATCGATGCTGGCGCCCATGCAGACGTAGAAGACGGCCAGGATCGTCAGGGCGCCGGAGAAGAGCGCGCCCGTGAACGAGCCGAACAGCTTCGGGGTGCCGGGGAAGAACGTGGCGATCAGGGCGCCGGCCAGGAGCGGCACCACCATCATGCCGCCGGGCACCGCCTCGATGGCCCGCTTGATCGGAATCTGCATGCGCGTCTCCTCCGTGCGCATTTTGCGCAATTTTTTGAGTTTTTGTGATCTCGCGCCGATGCCGAGTGAATATTCGGTGGAGCGACCCGCGTCATTCTGCGCATATTGCGCATGAGGTCAATAAAATTGCGTGATACGCGCAACCCTGAGCCGATCCTCCCCGAGGCGGGCGCTCCATCGCCCGGGCTGCCGGATTCCGGGCGTCCGCCTTGGTGATCGTCCGCCGGGAGGGCAAGATCGGTTCGGTCCCAGGATCGACCGCGTCCCAGAATCGGCCCGGTCCTGGGATCGGCCTCCCCGCCCCGCCCCGGACGGGCCGCGTTCCCGAGAAAACCGAAGGTCCCCGCCGTGACCCCATCAGACGAGGCATCGCCAGCCATGACGACATCCCAGGCCCCGGGTTCTCCCGCCGGGACCGGCCGCGTGCCGAAGGTCGTGATCGCCGAGTTCATGGACGAGGCCGCCATCGCGGCCGAACTCGGCGGGTTCGCGACGCTCTACGACCCGGCCCTGGTCGACCGTCCGGAGGACCTGCGGGCGGCCCTGGCCGATGCCGACGCCCTCGTGGTCCGTAACCGCACCCAGGTGACCGCGGCGCTCCTGGCCGCCGCCCCCGGGCTGACGGCGGTGGGGCGCCTGGGCGTGGGCCTCGACAACATCGATCTCGCCGCCTGCCGGGACCGCGGCGTCGCCGTCTATCCCGCCACCGGCGCCAACGACGTCGCGGTGGCGGAATACGTGATCGGCACGGCGATGCTGCTCCTGCGCGGCGCCTACGGGGCCAGCGCCGCGGTGGCGGCCGGGACCTGGCCGCGCAACGCCCTGATGGGCCGGGAGATCTCCGGCAAGCGCCTGGGCCTCGTCGGCTTCGGCGCCATCGCCCGCGAGACCGCCCGGCGCGCCCTCGCCCTCGGGATGCGGGTCTCGGCCCACGACCCCTTCCTGCCGGCCGACGACCCGGCCTGGCGGGCGGATGGCGGCCCGGTCGTGCCAGCCGATCTCGACGGGCTCATCGCCGGCAGCGACGTCCTGTCCCTGCACGTGCCGCTGACGCCCGAGACCCGGGGGATGATCGGCGCGGACGCCGTCGCCCGGATGCCGGCCGGGGCGGTGCTGATCAATGCGGCGCGGGGCGAGGTGGTCGACGGCGCAGCCGTGGCGGCGGCCCTGCGCGCGGGGCATCTCGGCGGGGCCGCCCTCGACGTCTTCCCGCAGGAACCCCTGGATGCCGCCGCGGGCGCATCCTTCCGCGACGTGCCCAACCTCATCCTGACGCCGCACATCGCCGGGGTGACCCGGGAATCGAACGGGCGCGTATCCCGCGTGACGGCCCAGGCCGTGCGCCGTCACCTGTCCGGGGTCCGGGCGCCATGACCACCACGGGCCTCGACGCCGTCGGCGATCCCGCAGCGTGGCGGGACGCAGGACCGGCCCATCGCGGATTCCCGCGCGTCGGCGTATCAGGCGCCGGGGCGGGATGTGCGCGGCGGGATTTCGCGCCGGAAGCCCGCGGACGGGCGCGTCCTAGAGGATGGCGGTGATGAAGGCGGCAACCTGCGCATGAGCGTTCGCGACCATCTGGGCCACCGGCTCGTCGGACAGGTAGATACGGCCCGCCATCAGGGCCGCGGCGACCAGCCAGAACCCGATCACGGCGACGTTGCGCGCCCGGCGGTCGCCCGCGGTGGCGGCGCCCTGGCAAGCGATCTCGACGGGCTCGCCGAAGGGATCGTAGGCCATCGCCCGGTTGTCGGAGGGGGTACTCATCCGTGTGAATGTCGGCCTTCGCCCCTGCCCGATCAATGGACGGGTTTTGCGAAGATTCGCGCCACGGGAGAGCATTGTTCTCGCGGCCCGGACTGGGGCAGAATTTCCTTCCGAATGCCGCGTGGAAAGGCAGCATGAGCGCCGAGAGCATCACCACCGTTCCGGCCGGGGCGGACAGGCCGGGGGCCGCGGGCGGGCGGATCGCCTCGCTCGTGCCCGGCATCCTCGTCTGCCTCGCCGTCACGGCGGCGGCCCTGGCCGTGCAGGCCCTGGAGGAGCACGCCACCGGCCATCCCTACGTCGAGGCGCTCGTCATCGCGATCCTGCTCGGGATCGCGCTGCGCACCCTGTGGAGCCCGGGCGCCCGCTTCCGGGCCGGCATCGCGTTCTCGGCCAAGCAGGTGCTCGAACTCGCCGTCACCCTGCTCGGGGCCTCGATCAGCCTCGGGGCCATCGTCGCCTCCGGCACGAGCCTCCTCGTCGGCATCGTCGCCACGGTGGTGCTGGCGATCGTGGCCAGCTACGGCATCTGCCGGGTGCTCGGCCTGCCGCCCCGCATGGCGATCCTGGTGGCCTGCGGCAACGCCATCTGCGGCAACTCCGCCATCGCCGCGGTGGCGCCGGTGATCGGGGCCGACAGCAAGGACGTGGTCGCCGCCATCGCCTTCACGGCGGTGCTCGGCGTGCTGATGGTGCTGGGCCTGCCGCTCTTCATTCCCCTCGTCGGCCTGTCCGCGCACCAGTACGGCACGCTGGCGGGGCTCACCGTCTACGCGGTGCCGCAGGTGCTCGCCGCCACGGTGCCGGTGGGCATCCTGGCGACCCAGGTCGGCACCCTGGTCAAGCTCGTGCGCGTGCTGATGCTCGGGCCCGTGGTGGTGGCCTTCTCCTTCATCGCCCCGCACCTGCCCCCGGAGGGCGCCTCGGCCGGAGGGCGGCCCGGCCGCCTCGGCTTCTTCAAGATCGTGCCCTGGTTCATCCTCGGCTTCCTGGTGCTGGCGACCCTGCGCTCGGCCGGGCTCGTCCCGGACGCCGCCTCCCAGCCGGTGACGCGTCTCGCGGGCCTCCTCACCGTGGTGTCGATGGCGGCGCTGGGCCTCGGCGTCGACGTGCGGGTGCTGGCGCGGGTCGGCGGCCGGGTCACCCTGGCGGTGACGGGCTCCCTCGTCGTCCTCCTCGCCGTCAGCCTGTCCCTGATCTGGGCCCTCGGGATCGCCTGAGCGCTCGCCCGGGCCGGCTCCCGCCGCCGCCCGCTTGGGCGGAGGGCCTGTCTCCGGCGAGGGGCTTGTGCTTCAGGCGAAGTGTTTGGAGAGCTTCAGCCCCTGGGCCTGGTAATTCGAGCCGGCGCCCGTGCCGTAGAGGGTGGCGGGGCGCTCCACCATGCGCTCGTAGACGAGGCGGCCGACGATCTGGCCGTCCTCCAGCAGGAACGGCACGTCGCGCGAGCGCACCTCGAGGACCGCGCGGGCGCCGGCACCTCCGGCGGCGGCGAAGCCGAAGCCCGGATCGAAGAAGCCGGCGTAATGGACCCGGAACTCCCCCACCAGGGGGTCGAACGGCACCATCTCGGCGGCGAAGTCGGGCGGCACCTGCACCGCCTCCTTGGAGGCCAGGATGTAGAACTGGCCCGGATCGAGGATCAGGGCCCGGGACGGGTCGGCCTGCAGGGGCTCCCAGAAATCCGCCGCCCGGTGGGCTCCGGGCGCGTCGACGTCGACGAGGCCGGTATGGCGCCGGGCGCGGTAGCCGATGAGGCCGGAGAAGCCCGAGAGATCGATGGAGACGCCGATGCCGCCCTGGAAGGTCGGGCTCGGGGCGTCGACCAGGGGCGAGGCCGCGTGCAGGGCGGCGAGCGCGGCATCGGTGAGGCGGGGCTCGCCGCGCCGGAAGCGGATCTGCGACAGGCGCGAGCCGGTGCGGACCTTCACCGGGAAGGTGCGGGGCGAGATCTCGGCATAGAGCGGCCCGTGATAGCCGGCCTCGACCTGGTCGAAGGCGGCGCCCCGGTCGGTGATGACCCGGGTGAAGACGTCGATGCGGCCGGTGGAGCTCTTCGGGTTGGCGCTGGCGGCGAGGTCGCCCGGCAGGGCGAGGTGCTCCTGCAACTCGGCGATGTAGACGCAGCCCGTTTCCAGCACGGCCCCGTTCCGCAGGTCCATCTCGTGTAGTGCGAAGGCCTCGATACAGGCCGAGACCGTGCGGGCGCCGGGCAGGAAGCTGGTGCGCACGCGGAACACCCGGGCGCCGAGGCGCAGGTCGAGGCTCGCGGGCTGGATCTGGTCGGGGGCGTAGGGCGTGTCGGGCCGGATCGCGCCCGCGCGCGTCAGCGCCTCGATCCCGCCCGCGGCCAGAATCCCGTGTGGGCGGCTTGGCCCCCCGTCCTGCATCGCGGCCAGAATCCCGTCTTGCATCCGCTCGCACCACCCGCTGGTCCATCGGGCACCACCCCGGACGCGGCCGGGGCGGGACCGCCGCATCCTGCACGCATGCGGCCGGATCGCCTAAGGTCCGGTTAAGCCTCCGGCTCCCGCTCGATCCGCAGGACGATCCAAGCGAGGACGAGGCGCGCGATGGCACCCATGGCGATCAGACCCGCGAGCGCGCTGGCCAGGATCGGGAATCCGGCGGGCCAGGCGGCCAGGGCGACGGCGAACAGCACCGCGCCGAGGCCGGCGGCCGGCCCGAAGGCCAGCACCAGGGAGGGCAGGCCCGCGATCCGGGGCGGCCCGCCCCCGCGGCGGGCGAGCCAGGCCCCCGCCGCCTGCGCCAGCCCGTCGAGGCCCAGCGCCACGGCGAGCGCCAGGGCGGCCCAGCCGTTGCGCTCCGGCGCGGTCCAGGCGAAGGCGCCGGTCAGGCCCGCGAGGGCGAGGCCGGCGAGGAGCGCTCGGCCGGCGGACGGAAGGCGCGGGCGCGAAACGGTCTCCTCGACCACGGGACACGGACCTCGATCTTGCGCGGGCACCCCCGCATTCGCCACGATTGACGCGGTTTTGCGAGGGCCGTACCACGACGCCCTGTGCTTGTCGCGAACGCAGCGCGCTCGGAGTTCAGGTCCGGCCAGGGAGGCATGACGGGGATGTACAAGGCTCAGACGCGCGGGATCAGCGTGACCGTGATGCCACGCTTCGTCGAGGAAGAATCGTCGCCGGCCGAGAGCCGCTACTTCTTCGCCTACACGGTCGAGATCGTGAACAACGGCCCCGAGCAGGTGCAGCTGCGCTCGCGCCACTGGCGCATCGTCGACGGGCGCGGCGAGACCCAGGAGGTCCGCGGTGCCGGGGTGGTCGGCAAGCAGCCGGTGCTCGAGCCGGGCGAGTCGTTCAGCTACACCAGCGGCTGCCCGCTCACCACACCGGACGGCCTGATGGCCGGCAGCTACACCATGGCGACCCATGGCGGCGAGAGCTTCGAGGCGGAGATCCCGGCCTTCTCGCTCGATTCGCCCCACGTCCGCCGCAGCGTGCATTAAGGTCATGTCGGCCGAAGGCCCGCGCCCGGAGACCCTCGACTGGCTGGCGCGGCTCGTGGCCTTCGACACCGAGAGCACGAAGTCGAACCTCGCGCTCATCGACAGCGTGGCGGCCTCCCTCGACGCGCTCGGCGTGCCCTTCGTCCGCGTGCCCAACGCGACCGGCGACAAGGCGGCCCTGTTCGCCACCATCGGGCCGATGGTCGACGGCGGCGTCGTGCTCTCGGGCCATACCGACGTGGTGCCGGTGACGGGCCAGGCCTGGAGCGCCGACCCCTTCACCCTGCGGGTGGCGGACGGGCGCGCCTACGGCCGCGGCGCCGTCGACATGAAGGGCTTCTGCGCCCTGGCCCTGGCGGCGATCCCGCGCTTCCAGGCCGCCGGCCTCGAGCGCCCGATCCACATCCTCCTGTCCTACGACGAGGAGACCACCTGCCTCGGCGTCGCCGACACCATCGCGCGCTTCGGCGCCGACCTGCCGCGCCCGGGCGCGGTGATCGTCGGCGAGCCCACCGACCTCGAAGTGGCCGACGCGCACAAGAGCATCGTCACCTACCTCACCACCGTGCACGGGCACGAGGCGCATTCGGCCAAGCCGATGCTGGGCGCCAACGCCGTGATGGCGGCGGCCGACCTCGTCTCCGAGCTGAACCGGATCGCCGACGCCATGATCGCGCGCGGCGACGCCTCGGGGCGCTTCGACCCGCCCGCCACCACCGTGCATGTGGGCACCATCGCGGGCGGCACGGCTCGCAACATCCTGCCCAAGGTCTGCACCTTCCACTGGGAGTTCCGCGGCCTGCCCGACCTCGACATGGGCGAGATCCCGGCCCTGTTCGAGGCCAAGGTGCGCAGCGTGCTGCGCGACCGGCTCAACCGCTACGGCGATTACGGGCGCATCGAGACGCTGGAGGAGGTCTCGGTGCCGGGCCTCGCCCCCGAGCCCGGCTCGGCGGCCGAGCGGCTGGCGCTGCGGGTGGCGGAGCGCAACCACACGATCTCGGTGCCCTACGCCACCGAGGCCGGGCGCTTCCAGGTCGCCGGCATCCCCACCGTGGTCTGCGGCCCGGGCTCCATCGACCAGGCGCACCAGCCGGACGAGTACATCACCCTCGCGGCGCTCGCGGCCGGGGAGGCCTTCATGGACCGCCTCGCGGCGGCGTGCGTGACGCCATGACCGCCTTCGTGTCCCGCACCATCGCGGCGGACGGGCCGGTGAAGCTGCGCCCGCTGGAGCGCGAGGACCTGATGTTCGTGCATCAGCTCAACAACAACGACAGCATCATGCGCTACTGGTTCGAGGAGGCCTACGAGTCCTTCGCCGAACTGGCGCAGCTCTACGAGCGCAACATCCACAACCAGACCGAGCGGCGCTTCATCATCGCCAATTCGGAGGGCGCGCCCGCCGGGCTCGTGGAGCTCGTGGAGATCAACCACCTGCACCGGCGCTGCGAATTCCAGATCGCGATCCACCCGGCCTTCCAGGGCCAGGGCTACGCCCCGCGGGCCACGCGCATCGCCATGGACTACGCCTTCAGCGTCCTGAACATCCACAAGCTCTACCTGCACGTGGACAAGGACAATGCCCGCGCGGTGCGGATCTACGAGCGCTGCGGCTTCGAGCCCGAGGGCATCCTGAAGGACGAGTTCTTCGTCAACGGCAAGTACCGCGACGCGGTGCGGATGTGCCTGTTCCAGCCGGCCTACCTCGCCCGTCGGGGCGGCGGCGACATCGCCGACCCGGTCCTGAAGGCCTGAGCGCGACGCGCGGCGCCGGACCTCCGCGAAGAGGCCCGGCGCCGTTTCCCATCAGGCGATCGGCCATCAGGCGATCGGATTGCCGATCCGCCGGCGATCAGTTGCGGCCCGCGCCGCCCTGCCCGCCGGTGCGCTCGCCACCGCCCATGTTGCCACCGCCCATGCTGCCGGACTTGCCGCCCTGCGCGCCGGCATTCATGCCGCGCTCGCCGCCGCCGGTCCGGTTGCTGGTGTTCATGGTGCCGCGCTCGGCGCCGCCCGAGCGGTCGGCTGCGTTGCGGACGCCCGGGCCCTCGGTCCCGCGCTCGCGGTTCGTGTCGCGCTCGGCCGAGGCGCCGTTGCGGCCCCCCTGCTGACGGCTATCGGCGTTGCGGATGCCGTCCCGCGACTCGCTCTGGGTCGAGCGGACGCTTCGCGTGTCGCGCCCCTCGTCGGTGCGGGACGAGACGGCCTTGCCGCGGAAGCTGCGCTCCTCGAAGCGGGCGCCGACGGTGCCGCCCCGGCGCTCGGTCACGGTCAGGCGGCGATAGTCCGGCGAGCCGTAGACCACGCGCTGGCCGCGCACCACGACGTAGCGGGTGCCGGGACGGCGGGTGGTCGTCTCCTCGATCCGGACGAGGCGACGGTACTGGGGCGAGCCGTAGAGGACTCGCTGGCCCCGAATGGTGACGTAGCGCCGGCGCGAGCGCTCCATCACGCGGTCGCCGCCGCGATGCTCGACGGTGACGAGGCGGCGATATTCCGGCGAGCCGTAGACCACGCGCTGGCCGCCGATGAAGACGAAGCGGCCCGAGCGCCGTCCGCCCTCGAAGCGCTCGCTGCGCGACTCGCTGCGGGCGTTGACCGAGACGCGGTCGCGCTGCTCGCGGCCGCCGACCCGGTCCTCTCGGGACGCGGAATCCTGGCGGGACGAGGTCCGGGTCGCCCGGTCGCCGCGCGCGCCGTCGCCCCGGTCCGCGCTGCGGGACTGCGAATCCTTGTTCTGCGCATCACGGGCCTGCGAATCCCGGTTCTGGGAGTCCCGGGCCGCCGTGTCGCCGCGGCCGCCGCTCTCCATGCGGCCGCCCTCGCGGCGTCCGCCGGCCTCGGCCCGGCCGCCCATCTCGCTGCGGGCACCGCCCGAAGCGCCCTCGGCGCCGCCCTGGCTGCGTGCGGCGGCCCCACCGCGGCCCCCGGCCTCGCCGCCGCCGGCAGCGCCGGCCTGGCCCGCGCCCTGGGCGTAGGCCGAGGTCGTCATCAGCAGTGCCGTCAGACCAACGACGAGATTCTTGCTGACCAGATTCTTGCCGACCGTAAATTTCTTCATCGACGTTCCTCCTGAGCTCTTGTTGAGCACTCTTGAGAAACCCCAAACGTCGAAACCTTAGAAACGGTTCAAATACAAACCTCGGCTGCAGGGACGAGCATTTGCAGCGTCTTGTTCTGCATTATGGTCAAGCTTGGCGTTGCTGCCGCGACCTGTGCCGCGGCAGCCCGCATCAGGTGCCCGACTGGGCCGCGACTTCGGCCTCCACCGCCGCCGGGTCGAGGTCGTAGCGCCGCGAGCAGAACTCGCAGGTGATGCCGATGCGGCCGTCATCGGCGATCATGTCCCGGCGTTCCTGGGGCGAGAACGAGGTGATCATGCCCATCACCCGCTCGGGCGAGCAGCGGCACTGCTCGCGCACCCCTTGCGCCTCGAACACCCGCACGCCGCGCTCGTGGAACAGGCGGTAGAGCAGGCGCTCGGCCGAGACCTCCGGGTCGACGAGCTCGTGGTCCTCGATGGTCGAGACGAGGCTGCGCGCCTCGACCCAGGCATCGTCCTCCGGCACCCCGTTCGCGTCGAGGTGCACGTGACCCTCGGGGATGTCGCCCGGGGGCAGGTCGGCGAGGCGAGCCCGGTCGATGGATTGCGGCAGGAACTGCACCAGGAGTCCGCCGGCCCGGTAGGTCCGGCCGCCGCCGGCATATTGCTCGGCCACCGCGAGGCGGACCTGGGTCGGGATCTGCTCGGACTGGCGGAAATACTGGTGCGCCGCCTCCTCCAGGCTCTGGCCCTCCAGGGCGACGACACCCTGGTAGCGGCTGCTGGTCGGTCCCTGGTCGATGGTCATGGCCAGATGACCCTGCCCGATCAGGTCCCGGTCCTGCAGCGGCCCGGCGCCGAGGGCCTCCACCCGCGCCGTGTCGAAGCGCGCGGTGGCGCGCAGCCGGTCGGGCGCCTCGAAATCGACCACGATCATCGCGACCGGGCCGTCGGTCTTGGTCTGGAGCTGGAAGCGGCCCTCGAACTTCAGGGACGAGCCGAGAAGGACGGTGAGGGCCGCTGCCTCCCCGAGGAGGCGCGCCACCGCGTCCGGATAGCCGTGGCGGCGCAGGATGGTGTCGACGGACGGGCCGAGGCGGACCACCCGGCCGCGCACGTCGAGGGCCTCGACGGCGAAGGGCAGCACGACGTCGTCCTCGCCCTCGATCAGGAGCGGGGCTCCGTGTCCGGCGGTGGTTCCAGCAGGCATTCCAGAAGTCATGGCAGCTCCGATCGGGCTCGACGAACGCGAGGGCCGGGCCACGGACCGCGTGACCCCTGGGACGGGGTCAGGGTCGGGTCATGGGATCGCCGAGCGGAATCGGCGGCGCACCGGTCGGAACGGCCGCGCTCGTCGCGCGGCCGCACCCGGCCCTCGTGAAGGATGACGCCTATATAGGCCTCCGGACGCGGCGGCGCGACGGGGCGGGGCCGCCTGGCGCGCAAGCAGGCCCGGCGGGGCGCGTGCAGCGGGCCGGGCGCGGCCCTCAGAGCCCGTGGGCGTGCAGGCACCAGGCCAGGATGCCCTTCTGGGCGTGCAGGCGGTTCTCGGCCTCGTCGAAGATCACCGATTGCGGCCCGTCGATCACCTCGGCGGTGACCTCCTCGCCGCGATGGGCCGGCAGGCAATGCATGAAGATCGCGTCCTTGGCCGCCGCCGCCATCAGCTTGGCATCGACCCGGTAGGGCGCCAGGATGTTGTGGCGGTGCTGGTCGTCCTCGTCGCCCATGGAGACCCAGCAATCGGTGACCACCGCGTCCGCCCCGTCCACCGCCGCGTAGGCGTCGGTGGTGACGTTGACGGCGGCGCCCTGCGCCTTCGCCCAGTCGAGGAGCGGCTGGGGCGTCGACAGCTCCGGCGGTGCCGCGATGTTGAGGGTGAAGTCGAAGCGCGCGGCGGCGTGCACCCAGGAGGCGAGCACGTTGTTGGCGTCCCCCGACCAGGCCACGGTGCGGCCCTTGATCGGCCCGCGATGCTCCTCGAAGGTCAGGAGGTCGGCCATGATCTGGCAGGGGTGCGAGACCTTGGTCAGGGCATTGATCACCGGCACGCTGGCGTACTCGGCGAGCTCCAGCATCAGCCCGTGGTCGAGGATGCGGATCATGATCGCGTCAACGTAGCGCGACAGCACCCGGGCGGTGTCGCCCACGGTCTCGCCCCGGCCGAGCTGCATCTCGCTGCCGGTCAGCATCAGGGTCTCGCCGCCGAGTTCGCGCATGCCGACGTCGAACGACACGCGGGTGCGGGTCGAGGGCCGGTCGAACACCATCGCCAGGGTCTTGCCGATGAGGGGCCGGTCCTCGGCCAGCTCGCCCTTGCGGCGGCGCGCCTTGATGCGGGCGGCGGCGTCCAGCACCGTGCGCAGCTGCTCGGACGAGAAATCCTTGAGGTCGAGGAAGTGGCGGGTTCCGTGTCCGGTCCCGTTCAGTGTCGTGGTCATCGGTCCGTTCTTCGTGTGCGTGGTCCCGGTTTCGGCAGATCCGGTCGGGCTTCGATGGGTCCGGCGCCGCGGCCGGGTTCGTGCGGCCGCCCGGCCGGTGACGCGTCGGGCTACTCGGCGGCGCCGCGCAGGCGCGTCCCGAGCCGGCCGGACGCCGTGTCGAGGCGGGTGACCGCCTCCGCCACGTCGGCCTCCGTGATGATCAGCGGCGGCAGCAGGCGCACCACGTTGTCGCCCGCCGGGATCACCAGCAGGTGGGCGTCGCGGGCGGCGGCGGCGAACTCGGTGTTGAGCACGTGGAGCTTGAGGCCGAGCATCAGGCCCTCGCCGCGGATGTCGGCGATGACGGTCGGGTGCCGGTCCTGCAGGGCGGCGAGGCGCTGCTTCAGGATGATGCCCATGCGCTGGACATGGTCGAGGAAGCCCTCGGCCAGGATCACGTCGAGGACGGCGTTGCCCACCGCCATGGCCAGCGGATTGCCGCCGAAGGTGGTGCCGTGGCTGCCCGCGGTCATGCCGCGCGCGGCCTCCGCCGTGGCGAGGCAGACGCCCAGGGGGAAGCCGCCGCCGATGCCCTTGGCCGCGCTCATGATGTCGGGGGCCGCCCCCGACCACTCGTGCGCGAACAGCTTGCCCGTGCGGCCGACCCCGGTCTGGACCTCGTCCATGATCAGCAGGATGCCGTGTGCGTCGCAGAGCTCGCGCAGGCCGCGCAGGCATTGCGGCGGCACCGGGCGCACGCCGCCCTCCCCCTGGATCGGTTCGATCAGGATCGCGGCCGTCTCCGGGCCGATGGCGGCGCGCAGGGCCTCGTGGTCGCCGAAGGGCACCTGGTCGAAGCCGTCGACCTTCGGGCCGAAGCCCTCGATGTACTTCTGCTGGCCGCCGGCCGCGATGGTAGCCAGGGTCCGGCCGTGGAAGGCGCCCTCGACGGTGATGATCCGGAAGCGCTCGGGATGGCCGTCGGCGGCGTGGTACTTGCGCGCCATCTTGATGGCGGCCTCGTTGGCCTCCGCACCGGAATTCGCGAAGAAGGCCACGTCCGCGAAGGTCGCGTCCACGAGGCGCCGGCCCAGCCGCTCGCCCTCGGGGATCTCGAACAGGTTCGAGGTGTGCCAGAGCTTCTGCGCCTGCGCGGTCAGGGCCTGGACGAGGTGCGGATGGGCATGGCCCAGCGCGTTCACCGCGATGCCGGCGCCGAAGTCGAGGTATCGCTCGCCGCCGCGCGCCTCGAGCCATGCGCCCTCCCCGCGCTCGAAGGCGATCGGGGCCCGGGCATAGGTCGGCAGAAGGGCGGATGTCACGATCCCGTCTTCCCGTCATGTCTCGCGGGCACGCGAGAGACGCGACCGCACCAAATGAAAGTGCCGCCTCGGACGGGGCGGCACGCGCGCGATTACTAGAGAAAAGCCCAATTCTGTCAACGACAGACCGGGTTCACATCCCTGACATGCCTGCCAATTAGGCTGTTGCGCGCGCGATGCGCGGTCTGCCTTGCGCCGTCGTCGCGGAAGTGCTCAGAGCCGCGTCACGCCGGCCGGACGACCCGAGGCCGCCCAGCAGAGGACACCACACAGCATGAGCACCGTCACGGAACGCCTGGAGGCCCTCGGACTGACCCTGCCCAAGGCCGCGGCCCCGGTCGCGAACTACGTGCCCTTCGTGCGCAGCGGCAACCTCGTGGTGGTCTCCGGGCAGATCTGCTTCGGCGCCGACGGCCGAATCGCCGACGCGCACAAGGGCAAGCTCGGGGCCGAGGTCTCGGCCGAGGACGGCATCGCCGCCGCCCGGCTCTGCGCCCTCAACGTGCTGGCCCAGGTGCAGGCGGCGGTGGGCGACCTCGAGCGCGGGGTCGTGCAGTGCATCCGCCTCGGCGGCTTCATCAACGCGGTCCCGACCTTCGCGGGGCTGGCCGGCATCATGAACGGCGCATCCGACCTGATGGTGGAGGTCCTCGGCGACCGCGGCCGCCACGCCCGCTCCACCGTCGGCGTCGCCGAACTGCCCCTCGACGCGGCCGTCGAGGTCGAGGCCATGTTCGAGGTCAAATGACCCCGAACGCCCCCGACTGGCTGACCGCCCGGCCCATCGCCCATCGCGGCCTGCACGACCGGGCGGCCGGCCGGCCCGAGAACACCCTGGCGGCGGCCGAGGCGGCGATGGCCGGCGGCTATGCCATCGAGTGCGACGTGCAGCTCAGCGCCGACGGCGAGGCGATGGTGTTCCACGACGAGACCCTGGGCCGCCTGACCACGGACGCGGAGGCGGTCGGCGCGCGTCCGGCCGCCGCCCTCGCGGCGCTGGCGGTCGCGGGGAGCGCCGAGCGCATCCCGACCCTGCCGGACTTCCTCGCCCGGATCGGGGGACGCACGCCCCTCGTGATCGAGGTGAAGTCGCGCTACACCGGCGACCTGCGGCTCGCCGAGCGCGTGGCCGCCCTCGCGGCCGCCTATGACGGCCCTTTGGCCCTCAAGTCCTTCGACCCGCACGTCGTCGCCGCGCTGCGGAGGCTGGCGCCCGGGCTCCCGCGCGGCATCGTTGCCGAGACGCGCCAGGACGACCCGGCCTACGCGACGCTGGCCCCCAGCCTGCGGCGCTCCCTCTCCGACCTGCTGCACTTCGACGAGACCCGGCCGGACTTCCTCTCCTGGCGGGTGGACGACCTGCCCTGCGCACCCACGCTCCTGTGCCGGCTCCTCGGACGACGCCCCGTGATGACCTGGACCGTGCGAAGCCCGGAGCAGCGCCGCCACGCCGGGATCCATGCCGACCAGATGGTGTTCGAGGGGTTCCGCCCCTGTGGGGGCGACGTTTGACCACCGATGGCATCTGGATGACACTTCCGCCCATGGCACAGCTTCCCCTCGAACGCATCGAACAGATCGGGCTTTCGGCGGCGCAATCCGTGGCCGGTCCGAAGCTGCGGGCCATCAGGGTCCGGGTCGCGGTCGATTCGACGGACGAGCCCGCCTACTACCTGTCCTTCCTCTCTGAGGCGGGCCAGGCCCAGGAGCCGGAATTGATCCTGGATATCGCCCACAAGGTGCGCGACGGGCTCATTGCGAGCGGGGACGAGTCCTATCCCTACATCCGTCTCGTGACGCCGGACGAATGGGGCGGTCCGTAGGGTGCTCGATCCGTCCGAGCTTCTCGACGTCGCGCGCGATCTTGCGGGACCTGTAGGCTCCTGCTCGGCTCGACGCCGTCGGTCAGTGTCGACCGCCTATTACGCCCTGTTCCACGCCCTGCTTCAGCGAGCCGCCGACGAGTTCGTCGGGGCCGGTCACCGGAACGCGGCCCATTACGCGCTCCTGTACCGCGCCTTCACCCATAGCCGGATGAAGCAGGTTTGCGAGGAACTCGACAAGCCGAACCTGCGCACGGGATACCGCGAGAAGCTGAAGCGGACGTCGGTGAGCATCCCGATTCGCTATCTTGCGACGGCCTTCGTCGCGTTGCAGGAGGCGCGCCATCAAGCCGACTACGATCCCCAGGCGGCGATGAGCGATGCGGATGCGTAGCGCGCGTGCGGCCTTGCGGCGTTTGGGATGCGGATGCTCGCGAGCGCCGGCCCGGCCGAATTGCGAGACGTCCTGGCGCTGATGATGTTCGACCAGCAGCGCCGGTAGCCCCCTGCGACGGCGCGGGGCGCCGCGCCGCCCTTGGCCCGCCGGGTCCCGGGGACTAGATTGCCCGGCGATGACGAACCCCGGCGAGACACATCGGCCCGGCGACGAATCCGGCGCTTCGGCCGAGTCCGTGACGGACCTGCAGGTGCGCGCGGTGCCGGGGCTCGCCGGGATCGCCGCGGACGCGTGGGACGCCTGCGCCACCTCGGCCGAGACCCTCTCGGGGGGCGACGAGACCCACAACCCCTTCACCTCGCACGCCTTCCTGTCCTCCCTGGAGGATTCGGGCTGCGTCTCGCGCAAGACCGGCTGGCTGCCCCTCCACGTGGCGGTGGAGCGCGAGGGCCGCCTCGTGGGCGTGGCCCCCTGCTACCTGAAGTCCCACAGCCAGGGCGAATACGTCTTCGACCACGGCTGGGCCGACGCCTACGAGCGGGCGGGCGGCAGCTACTACCCCAAGCTCCAGGTCAGCGTGCCCTTCACCCCCGTCACCGGCCCGCGCTTCCTGATCGCGCCGGGCAGCGACGTGAACGAGGCGGCCTCCGCCATCGTCGCGGGCCTGCGGGCGCTGCGCGCCGAGACCAAGGCCTCCTCGATCCACGTCACCTTCATGCAGGAGCGCGAGTGGGCCCAGGCCGGGGCGCTGGGCTTCCTCCAGCGCGTCGACCAGCAGTTCCACTGGGACAATGCCGGGTACGGGACCTTCGAGGACTTCCTCGGGGCCCTGGCCTCCCGCAAGCGCAAGGCGATCCGGCGCGAGCGCCGCGACGCCCTGGCGCCCGGCATCACCATCGAGCATGTCACCGGCGCCGACCTGACCCCCGCCCACTGGGACGCCTTCTACGAATTCTACGCCGATACCGGCGCGCGCAAGTGGGGCCGGCCCTACCTGAACCGGGCCTTCTTCGGGCTCCTGGGCGAGCGCATGCCCGAGCGGGTGCTGCTGGTGATGGCCAGGCGCGAGGGCCGCTACGTCGCCGGCGCCATCAACCTCATCGGGGACGTCGCCCTCTACGGCCGCAACTGGGGCTGCGTCGAGGACCACCCGTTCCTGCATTTCGAGGTCTGCTACTATCAGGCCATCGACTTCGCCATCGCGCGCGGCCTGAAGCGCGTCGAGGCGGGCGCGCAGGGTGAACACAAGCTCGCCCGCGGCTACCGCCCGGTCCTCATGCACTCGGCCCACGACATCGCTGACCCGGCCCTGCGGCGCGCCGTGGCCGATTACTTGAGACGCGAGCGCGAACACGTGCTGGAGGCGGCCGAAGTCCTCGACACGCTGACGCCGTTCCGGCGGGAAACCTCGCCCGAACCCGATGGACCCTCGGAGCGGCCGGCATCCGACTTGCCTGAGGCCGCGCCGGAGGCCGAGTTGTCCCATCCAGACGCGTCCTCCGATCCGAAACCGCCCGCCGACGACGCGCAGACCGCCCCGCGCGGGGCGCGAGAGCCCAAGGACGATCCGTGAGCCCCATCGACCGCATCAAGACCTTCGCCGACGACCTCGTGGCGATCCGCCGGGATTTCCACGCCCATCCCGAGCTCGGCTTCGAGGAGGTGCGCACCTCCGGCATCGTCGCCGCGGAGCTGGCCCGCTACGGCATCGCCGTCCATCGCGGCATCGGCGGCACCGGGGTGGTGGGCGTGCTGGAAGGCCGCACGGGCGCGGGCCGGCGCATCGGCCTGCGCGCCGACATGGACGCCCTGCCGATCGAGGAGGAGACCAACCTGCCCTACCGCTCGACGGTGCCGGGCAAGATGCACGCCTGCGGGCATGACGGCCACACCACGATGCTGCTGGGTGCGGCGCGCTACCTCGCCGAGACCCGGGACTTCGACGGCACCGCCCTGTTCGTGTTCCAGCCGGCGGAAGAAGGCCAGGGCGGCGCCCGCGCGATGATCGCCGACGGCCTGTTCGAGACATTCCCCTGCGACGAGATCTACGCGATCCACAACCAGCCCAACGGCCCGCACGGCAAGATCAAGCTGCGCCCCGGCCCGGCCATGGCGGCGGCGGACTTCTTCGACATCCGCATCACCGGGCGCGGCGCCCACGCGGCCCAGCCGCAGCAGGGCATCGACCCCATCGTGGTCGGCGCCACCCTGGTCCAGGCGCTGCAGTCGATCGTCTCGCGCAACGCCGACCCGCTCAAGAGCGCGGTCCTCTCCGTGACGCAGTTCCACGCGGGCGCGGCCTACAACGTCATCCCGGAGGGCGCGCACATCACCGGCACGGTGCGGACCTTCGACGCGGACCTGCGCAGCCTCGTCACCACCCGCATCCGCGAGATCGCCGCGGGCCTCGCGACCGCCTACGGGGCGACGATCGACGTCGACATCCGCGACGTGTTCTCGGTGCTGATGAACAGCCCGGAACACGCGGCGGCCGCCGCCGACATCGCCCGCGAGCTGTTCGGTTCGGAGGGCGTCGACGACCAGTCGAAGCCGCGCATGGGCAGCGAGGATTTCGCCGACATGGTCGCGCGGGTGCCCGGCGCCTATGCGTGGATCGGCTCGACCCCCGGCCCCGGCCTGCACAATGCGAGCTTCGACTTCGACGACAGCATCATTCCCCTCGGCTCGGCCTTCCTCGCCCGCCTCGTGGAGCGGCGCACCGCCGCCTGACGCAGCGCGGACCCGGGCGGGCAAGGGGGGACGAGGCGCGGGTCCCCGCCGCCTCGTCCCCCCTTGCC